>CANBFZ010000048.1 GCA_947367725.1 uncultured Eubacterium sp. | reverse complement strand
ATTTTTATCTTGTGGCAAAACATTTGCAGCCGGATGAGTATGCGGTATTCTGTTTTCAGGGGCTGCAGAATAATGTCAGAATGATGACAGACGGAAATTTTGCATACGTATTTACTAATAGAAGGCTGATTATAGGGCAGAAACATTTGACAGGAGAAATCGTCAGGTCGATTGATTATAGAGATCTTCATAATGTTACGGCGGCAGGACGAAGTGTTGTGATTGATGCGACAAAGTGGGAGCCGAATGTAGAAGTGCTCAAGGGTGATGTAACTGGCGTTCAGAAGGGGCTGGCAGAAATTATACCAATCATTCAGCAGAAGAATCAGGAGCAAAAGCAAGGCGCAAACTTTTCCGGAAGTGTAGCGGATGAACTCGCAAAGCTGAAAAAACTGACTGATGATGGAGTCATGACGCAGGCAGAATTTCAAGCGCAAAAAGACAGGTTGCTAAACCCTGCGATGATCTGTACAGATTATTTTGAAGACATTCCGGAAGAACCGACCTATGCCTATGAGAAAAAGTTCGACAAAGCAGTGCAGAGCAATGACAAAAAAGCAATTGTGATTAGAGCGATAGTGGGAACGGTATGTGCGATAGTGATGATACCTGGAGTAATTACCTTTGTATCTATTATACTTTTAGAATATGGAATCATAGAAGAACATCCTTTTTGGTGAGTATAGAATTATATTCATATGATGTTTAAAAAATATTTAGAAAAAAGGAGAATCTTATGTGGAGGATTGAGCAGGATGAATTGGAAAAATTGGGAGGTAAATATAAGTTCCTGAAAATTTGGGGAGATATCACAATGGGGATTGCTTTGATGGAAACTATCGTTGCAATAGGAAGTTTTGCTTATGTGCTTATATTTATAGTATAAGGGTAATAAAATAAATATTTAAGACAAAAGACACCTGCAATTGGTGTCTTTTGTTTTATTAAAAAGGAGGTTAACATGACAAAAAAATATGTAATTGAATGTTATAATGAAAAGTCGATGAAGAACTTGGAGCAGGCAGAGAAGCAGATGGACAAAAGATTGACGCAGCTAAAAAACTTAAATAATCAGGGATTGGAATATTTGAATCAAACTGAAAATCGTATACAAAAGTATACGAATGTAAACAGTTGCATTGAAATGTATGTGAATGATAAGGCAAGCAATGTACTTGCAAAGATTGAAGAGCGGGTAATCAAGCTGACACAGAACCCATATCAGATTGAACTTATGGCAAATACAACAGGAGCGATTGAGACGATACAGGGATTAGAGGATAGATTGAATCAACTTATGACCAAATGGTCGCTGGAGATACAGCTTCAATTGCCATCAGTGAATGATGGAGGCATGATGTTGCCTGGATATCAGCAGCCACAGAGCTTAGAGCAGAGATTTCAAGATGACCCATTAGGAACTATATATGGGGGATTGACAGATTTTGCAAATGTGGTTAATATTTTTAATGCGTTTAAGACATTTAAAAATTTTAAACCGGTACAGGCTTTTGGAGAAGCAGCAACAAGACAGTTGCCAAATCTAGTTGAAAAATCAACGCAGCTGATGGGAAAGAGTAAATTATTGACAAAAGGAATGCAGCGTATGGCAACTACCAGAATCGGACAAGCTGCGTCAACTGCCATCAGCAATATTCCTGCAGCAGCAGAAGCAGGAACCCTTTCCGCTGGTCTCGGTCTTGCAACGACAGGAGGAGCAATGCTCACGGCGTATGGACTTGTAGACGGTACAACAACCCTTTATGATGGTCTTACTAGTGAGAATAAATATGATAGGATTCATGATACGGTTAATGGGGTTGCATCTTTGACAGGTACAAGTATGGGAGCATTCATTGGCAGTATGATTTTACCAGGTGCGGGAACTTTAATAGGGGGCGGTCTTGGATATCTGTTTGGAAAAATCAGCGGCATATTCGCTGATGATAAATTTGCAGATAAGTACGCTTTTGATGAAAAGGCAACAAGTAAATATGCAAATGAAGGAGCTGGTGTGCTTGGAAATATAATTGCAGCACCTGCTGCACTTACCAGTGAACTTAAGGCAATAGCAGATCAAGCCAAAAGTTCTTCTGAATCGTTATCGGCGCTTTCTAATCAAAATTCTTTTAATATGGAATCAGGAACTGCACCTATTTATGGCGGGAATTATGTGCCGAGTTATCCACCTCTGGAAGCTCCAATGGGGGTAGAAGTATTTGGTCAAAAGAGTATTAGAAATCAGATTCAGGTGACACCAGAAGATTTTGGTATTCCAAAATCGTTATGGGTAAAAGTAGATGCACAAATTTATGGGAATAAGAGTTTTTCTGATTCTCGCAGAGGATGGGTGAATCATCCTAAAGAAAAAGCTTACCGCGGCGGCATCATCGCTCCGGCTTTCGCAGAAGGTGGCTACGTCCACGGCGGCGCCCAGCTGATTACAGTGGCAGAAGAGGGGACGCCAGAAGCGATTATTCCGCTGGGCAGGCACAGAAGAAAGCGGGCGCTGCAGCTTTTCAATCAGGTCGGTGGTTATCTGGAAGCGCCGGGCTTTTCGCCGAAAGGTTTTGCAGCGGGTGGCATCGTAGGCGGCAGTATCGGAAGTTTCGGCGGAGGCGGCAGCGGTATGCCGGTCGCAGTAGAAGTTGGTGGTGTAGAAATTAAAGTAGAAGCCAAAGATGGACAGTCGTTGGTCGAAACCATCCGGGAAAACAAAGAAGCAATCAGTGAAGAAATTGCAGGTGTATTCAACGCTGCGTTTAAGGGCCAGTTTGCCAATACACCGGCAGCAGGAGGTGCAGGGTTATGAGAATTATCGCAAAGGAAGTAAACAACAGCAAAAAAATGATCGACTTTGACTGGCTGCCCTTTGAGATCAAGGACAGTGGCGGCGACATGAGCTTTGCCAGCTACAGTCTTTTGGACAGAGGCGAGGTGGTCAGACCCAAAGGCAAAGGGCTGAGACGAATTTCCTGGGAAGCGCGTTTTCCGGGGGAGGGCAGAAAGGACTTGTCCGTACTGGCAGCGCCTTGGACAGATCCGCTGGAGTGTGACAAACTGCTGAAACGATGGCAGAGCCGGGGCACGCTGATCGAGCTGCTCATCGAAGGCACCGGCATCACCGGCTTTAAATGCTACGTGAATCAGTATTCCTCCGCCTATACTGGCGGACTTGGCGATTTGGAGTATTCCATCGAGTGGATCGCATATGAGCCGGTGACCATTACGAAAAAGCCGAAACCCCAAAAGAGCAAAAACAGCAAAAAGCGCCCATCGAAAAGTTTTACAAAATATACCATAAAAAGCGGCGATACCCTTTGGGGCATTGCAGGCAGGAAGCTTGGGAACTCCCATCGATGGAACGAGATTTACAAACTCAACAAAAAAGCAATTGAAGATGATGCAAAGAAGCATAAATTCAGTTCTTCGAATAAAGGTCATTATATTTGGCCGGGGCTGGTACTGAAGCTGCCGAAGAAATAAGGAGGTGAGACAGATGAAATATGAAAGACCAGCATATGAGGTGGTGATTAAAACACCTGACGGAAACCAGTTCACCGTGAAGAAATTGGATGTGAAGACCTGTGAGACGGAAGGATTAGTAACCAGTCTTTCCCTGACAGAATCCAGAAATCAATTGGCGCAGAAAGCCGTCATCAGGCTTTATAATCGGTACATAGACAAATACGGCTATCCCAGCAAGATGTTTCCTGTCAGGAGCCGTGTTTTTATTTACGCGCAAGGCGGCGGAAAGACCAAGAAGACCGAAGTGTTTCGCGGGTATGTATGGGATACGGATTATAGCCTGGGAAATGGCACACAGCTGACGCTGACCTGCTACGACAACATGATTTACTTTATGAACTCCCAGATTCTGACCTATTTCAGCAAGGGGAAACGGACCGAAGACATTGTAAAAACTTTGATGGAGCGCCGCGGCGTAAAGCTGACATATCGCTACAGCAGTATCACCCATCCCAAGCTGCCGCTGTCCGGTACGTTGGCAGACGTGCTGACTAGCGAACTTTTGGATGAGGTGCAAAAGAAAAAGGGCACAAAGTATAACATTAAAAGTCATAAGGGCAGAATTTACATCGATAAGCAGGGTGCCAACGAAACGGTGTATCGAATTACCCGGGGCGATGAGGGGATTATGAGCAGCTACAGCAGATCTGTGACCATGGACGGTATGGTCACCAATGTGCTCATCGCTGGAAAAAGTGACGACAACGGCAAGCGAAAGGTGGAAGCCAGGAAAGAGCGCAACAGAAAGACTTACGGCACGCTGACCAGAGTCATTTATAAAGACGGCGATACCAAGCTGTCCGAGGCAAAGGAAGAGGCGAAGCATATCCTCGATGAAAGCGCGCTGCCGCGAAAAGAGTACGATATCACCGCGCTGGATATTCCCTGGATTCGCAAAGGCGACCGGGTCAGAATCGAGCTGAATAAAGGGAAAGAACACGATTATGTCGTCAACGAAATTTCCCACAACTGTGACCAGGGCACTATGACGATGAATGTGCGGTCCATGAAGAAAAAGAAGTAAGAACCCCACCCGCCTGCGAAGCGAAGCTTCGGACGGGTACCCGGGAACCTTGATGTCCTCGGACAATAAGAACCCCACCCACCTGCGAAGCGAAGCTTCGGACGGGTACCCGGGAACCTTGATGTCCTCGGACAATAAGAACCCCACCCGCCTGCGAAGCGAAGCTTCGGACGGGTACCCGGGAACCTTGATGTCCTCAGACAATAAAACTGTGCAACAGGTACATAGATTTGTGCTAGAATGTGTATTGTGAAGAACTGAAGCAGAAAAGCAGAAAAACGCCGGCAGCGGCGTTTTTCTATTTGCAGAAGATTTAGGAAAGGAGGCGAAAGATGGCAAGTAATATTGAAAAGCTGGGAGAAACCCTGCAGGGGCGGATGCACAGCGTCAGACAGACGGGAAAAGGGACACGGCTGGAACTTGCCCAAATCGGAGCAGGCTGCGCGCTGGTGCCGGACGAGTCGCCGGGGCCTATTCCGGCAGGAGAGTATTCCATTTGCAGGACTGTATCGGATCTAGTGATGAAGAAAGGGAAAGTAGTGACGGGCAGTGTGTATATGGAGGATATTCACTATGAAAAACTGAAAGAGGGCGACCGGGTGCTGCTGGCATGGTGCGGCAGTGAGCCAGTGGTCGTCGATTTAATTGCAGGGGAAGGAGAGGATGAAGATGCTGCAGGATGAATACTTGTTTCCGGAGGATCTGGAAGAGTTTGAACCTGACGAAGATGTGACAGAGACAGAAGAAGACGCAGGCTATCTGGCGTCAGTCGCCTTTGAAAAGGACTTTGTCAGGGACGGCAGAAACCGGGTGCAGAGCGCAAGTCCCGTGGACGCGTGGAAGCAGTGGTGCATCAATTGTTTATCTATGGAACGGTATGCAAGCCCGTTGTATTCTACTGACTTTGGAATTGCCATCACGGAGATTTTAAGAGCAGGCACCAGAGAAGAAGCGGAGGCAATGTTTCGGGCGGAAGCCAAAGAAGCGTTGGAAGCGGACCCTTATGGCAGAACCGACTACGTAGGGGAGATGACCTTTGACTGGGGCGCAGACAGCGTAGTAGTAACGGTAGAAGTGGTTGGCATAGATGGCTCAACCATAGATTTTGAAGTAAATTTAGAAGGTAGGTGAGAAATATGGCAGAAGAATGGACAATGCCAGAATTTCTGAATAGAGATTTTGAAGATATTATGGAAGAAATGACTGCGGCGCTGCCGCAGGATATAGATTTGAGTGAAGGAAGTCATCCGTACAATTTGCTGGCACCGACTGCTATGCAGGAGGCATATTTTACCCAGTATATCATGGCGGAAGCACTGAAACGAATTTTCCCACGGTTTTGTGAAGGGTATTCGGATTATGTAGACTATCATGCTGAGGTCAACGGGATTACGCGGAAAGCGGCGTCTTTTGCGGAGGCAATCCTTGCGGTGACGGGAACAGCAGGTACCGTGATCCCCGCGGAAAGTGTGTTTTCTACTGCGGCGATTGGCGACGTTCCGGCTGCATCCTTTGTGTCGCAGCAAGAGGCGGTCATCGGAGAAGACGGAACAGTAGAAATAGTCGTGAAAGCGGCAGAAGCAGGCAGCAGCGGCAATGTGGCTGCAGGGACGATTATCCTGCAGGATTCGCCTCTTGAGGGAATTTCCGCTGTACAAAATCCGCATGCGGCGACCGGCGGTTCCGATGCGGAAAGTGATGCGGCACTGATTGGACGCATCACCGAATACGAAAAAATGCAGGGACTTTCTTTCGTGGGCAATGACAGCGATTACAAACGCTGGGCGGAGGAAGTGCCGGGCACGGGAACAGCTGTGGTGGTACCGCCGACAGAGGATGACGACTCCGGGCTTGTCACCATCGTATTGACAGACAGTCAGGGGAATCCCGCGACGGAAACCCTGTGTCAGACCGTCTACGATTACATCGTGAGCCCAGAGGATCGGGAGAAGCGGAAAGCGCCGGTCAACGGCACAGTACTTTCTGTCGTGCCGCCGGTGCTGATCGAGATTGCCATCGCGGCGGAGGTAAAACTGACTGGGGGCGCCGATCTTGCGGCGGTGCAGGCAGAATTTGTCCGCAATTTAACGGCATATATGGCGCAGGTGCCAGAGGACAGGGAAGTGCGCTATACGAAAGTTGGCGCAGTTTTATCAAAGACCAACGGCGTTGCGGATTATGATCCTGCTTCGCTGAAGCTCAATGGGCAGACCGAAAATATACCGGTGCCGGTCAATGCGTTTCCGAAAATCGTCAGTGAGCAGGTTTCGCTGACAGAAAGGGAATAGGCGGCAGGATGGAATATTACAGCAGTGAACAGATTGAAGCAATTTTAAAAAGTGATAAAGCGCGAGAAATTCTCGGCTGGTTTCCGCCGGTGTACAGCGATGCCTATGTGTTTCTGTGGCTTTTGGAGGAAATCGGCGAAAGTGTTGAGCGAATGGAGCAGTGGGCGGAAGCCTTTGCAGCGCAGGTCATGCCTCAGTCCGCCACCTTTACGATTCCCCTCTGGGAAGAGCGGCTTGGGATTTTACCGAGTGAAAGACTGACCCTTTCACAGCGAAGAAATCAAATTGTAAATCGGCGCAGAACCAGAGCGCCGATGCCGCCTGCCAAAATCGAAAGTATGATTACAAATCTGACAGGCGTGGAAACGGAAATCAGAGAAAATACCGGAAAAAACAAATTTACCGTCGTATGCGGCGGCTGTATCCCGCAGGAAATTATGCAGGCGGTGCGGCGGGAGCTGAATATGCTGAAACCGGCGCATTTGATATATCAGATTGTAACGGAAATCCTACGGGATGCGGCAGCAGAGAGATATTTGGCAGCGAAAGCAGCAATGATCAAAACCTATGAGATATATGAGATAAAGGAGGGAATTTAACATGGCAACATGGATGCATTTTTGCAGAACACAACAGGGGAAAAACCTGGATTTAAAACTGATGGGCGGGGAAACGCCGCTCGTGATCACAAAAGCAATGTCTGGCGGAAAGCGAGTCAACGCGGCGCAGCTTTCGGCATTGACAGCGCTGCCGTCTCCGAAGCAGCAGCTAACGCTTTCAGACAGGCTGATGGATGAGAGCATCGCACAGATGACGCTGCCCATTCTGCTGACCAACGCAGGGCTTTCCGAATCTTACCGGATGTATACCCTGGGGATTTATGCCCAGGATCCCGATCTGGGGGAGATTCTTTATATGGTAAGCCAGACAGAGACAGAAGAAGGGGAAGAAATTCCGGCAGAGACGCAGCAGCCTGCGTTTTCTATCCAGTGGAATCTCTGCATCAAAGTATCAGATGCAGCAAATATCACGGTGGAGGTGCCCCAGGCAGGCGTGCTGACGGAGGCTGTTGCAGACAGGCGATATGCGAAACTGACCGACATGGAGACTCTTTCAGAGGCACTGGCAGATAAGGCAGAGAAGCCGACGACTGTGCTGACGACCCTTGCAGCCTCTGCATGGAATCAGGAAGACAAAACGTACAGTTTTGAAACAGAATATCCTGCGGAATCTTTTGACCTTTCGGTGGAGCCGGACAGCACTTGCACAGAGGCGCAGCTTGATGCGTGGAGTGGCGCAAGAACTGTAGGAAGTTCCACCGGGAATGTGCTGAAAGCATATGGCGATGTGCCGGCGGTGGATGTACCGGTAATTTTGGAGGTGAGAGAGAAATGAGTATCAGTGTGAAGAATGTGGCTAGCAAGGCAAATCCAATCGGAAAGTATTTGTGGAGGAAATACGAAAAAGCCTATGCCGTTGTAACGCCAATAGAACTCATTAGCCGTTCTCCGGTGACAGTTAAGCTAGAAATTACAGGAGATATAGAAGCAGTCGCAGTGGATAGACTTGACGGTTTCACGTTTGGTATATTTGGAAATACTGGTATGCTTCACATGTTTTGTGTTCTGCCTGATGGCATTGCGGAAGACTCTGTTAATGGTGGGGCATCTGATTGTACTTATGACCCTGTTGCGCAAACACTTACTTTAGATACTTTTTCGATAACAAACGAGACGGGCGAGTTGTCAGAATACACACCAAAAACAATTGACATAAAAGAGTTAATCGGATATGCCGTAAGCGATAACGAAACCCAGTACCCTGACGGAGGGGTGCATACTGATGGGTTGTGGTACGAATCGCATAAGCTATTACTTCCTTTTGGAATTAGAGATATAGAAGTTCAGGAAAAAGTATTTACTGCGCCTGCATATATAAAGACACTGGAACCTGTTAAGCATAATTTGAATAAGGTTCCAAGGGCTGTTTTTATATTTTGTAATGATAAGCTAGAAAAGATGTACCCAAATAGCGTAGTGTTTG
>CANBFZ010000047.1 GCA_947367725.1 uncultured Eubacterium sp. | reverse complement strand
AAACCACATACCTACAGCATTCTTCATACCATTTTCAAAGAACTGACCAATGCCTCTGAATTCGCCGACTTTCTGCATCGCCAAATCCATGCCGTATTCATGAGAAGTTTTATATGGCGCTGGCAATGTGTCCGGCATAGCCTTTCCTTCTACTACATATACATCTTTCTTCATAGAAAGCGGCGGGATTCTCGGCACGATAATGGCACATGCCACGCCAACCAGACAAATCATCAGATAGTAAACGCCAAAATACTGCATCAGACCAACCTGTTCCAATACTACGATACTGAACGTGATGGATACTGCCGAGAACGTTGTAGCAATTACAGACGCTTCTCGCGCGGAGTAATAGCCGCTTTCATACTGATTGCAGGTCAGCATTACACCCAAAGTTCCATCTCCAATCCAGGAAGTAATACAGTCTACTGCTGCACGACCTGGAATCTTAAACAGCGGTCGCATCACTTTAGTCAGCAGCGCGCCGACATATTCTAAAAGTCCAAAATCCAAAAGTAGCGGGAGCAAAAGTGCTGCAATTAAGAAAATAATGACCAGCACGGTAAGTAAATCGCCTAATACGAATCCACCAGCGCCACCGTCAGTGATCATGCTGACGATGTCTTCACCGCCTTCTGTTCCCATGCCTAAATAGGTCATCCAAATGAATACGGCGCCGATAACTCTTACCAACACCCAAATCGGGCTTGTACAAAAAGTGTCTGCTAAAATTGCGTAATTTGTTAAAAATTTTGGTTTCGCCAGTCCAATGAGTGAGCCGACTGCCGAAATCGTAACGATGGCAACACACAAGATCGGAAGAACTGAACCAAGTGCGCCTCCAATCAAGTCTGCGATAATTTTTACTGTAACCGTCCAGTTTCCATCGTACTTCACCGGAATCATAAATAAAATAATGCCGATGACCGATGGCACAATGAATCCGGCTACGTTTCTACCGTTTTTCTTTTCCATAATAAAGTCTCCTATTCCTATTCCCTGCTAAGGCAGTTGCCATTATTATAACATGTCGAGCTATATAATTCAATGTATTATGTATACACATTTTTGTGTATAAAAAATGATTCCATGCTTTACGTCAAGCAACTCCTACGCAGGGCAAAACCCGCTACATATCCCGCCACTGAACCGAAACAGCATGCCGATCTTGAATAGAACCTTATAATAAAATAAAGACGAGAACCCACTTGTGCGGTGTTCCCGTCTGTTTTTTATCTATTTTACATTGTAGATGAACTCTGCCCGGCGTTTGGAGCCGTCCAGATGATTGGACATGGCAGTTTTCGCGGCCTCCACATCTCTGGCCATGATCGTTTCTAAAATGATTCGATGCTCTGCCAAAATCTCCTTCAGCGAGCTTTGGTCGCAGCCCAGCGCTTTTCGCGTCTGTTCTATGTATTCCTTATAGGAGCGAAGCACCTGCGCCATAAAGCGGCTGCCTGCTGCATTATAAATGACACTGTGAAAATCAGAGTTAATTTCCAGCACTTTCTTGCCATCCAGCTTGGTCGTATAAAACTCCATCAGGTCAATCTGCTCTCCCAGTTCTCTGATCTGCTCTGGCGTAATTCTGCTGACAGCCCATTCCACTGCCAAAACCTCCAGCGCTTTACGCACCGCATAGAGATCTTCAATATCCTGTCTTGTGAAGCCTTTGGCAAAACAGCCGCGATTGGGAATGTAATCAATCAGCCCCTCATTTTCCAGCTGTTTAAACGCCTCACGAATGGGCGTACGGCTTACCCGAAGTTCCGCCGCAATCTGATTTTCTTTGATTTTTTCTCCAATCTTATATTCCCCTTTCAAAATTCGTTCTCGGACGATATCTGCGATTTCGTCAGTCAGAGAAAAAGAGTTGGAAAAATTGTTGTCTGTCATCTGCCGCTCCTTCATGCTTAGAAAGTTTCTACACTATATTTATAGCACTACAGGATATGATTTTCAAGTACTTGTGTGTGGAAATCAAAATCTTTTATCTGCAGGTAATATTCTGCAGAATCCACCAGTGCCTTCATCGGACAAAGGCCAATGATTTCTGTCCCCGTTACAACTACACCGTATCTGGCAGCTTCTGCTTTGACAAGCTCGGTCACCCGGTACAGCGGCGTCTGCTCACAGTTGGTCATATTGATGGAAACTTGCGCGTATTTCTTGCCGGTTGCCTCGTCTTCAATCTCAAAGCCCATAGCCTTGACACATTTGAAACCGCCGTCTTTTTCTCTGATGATCGTTGCAATCTTCTTGGCTACCTCTACGTCGTCCGTATTTAAGTTGAGATTATATGCCACAAGCGGTGGTCTTGCGCCCACAGCCATGACACCTGCAGTCGGATGGATGTTTCTACCGCCGAAGTCCGGCTCCCAATCTGGTTCCTGCACTTTTTCCGCCATGCCTTCAAACTGTCCTTTTCTGATTTTTACCAGGTTCTGTCTTTCCGGTCTGGTCGCAGAGTATTCATAGAGAAATACCGGCACGCCAGCTTCGTCTGCGATTCTTGCACCGACTGTCTTCGAAAGCGCTACGCAGTCTTCTGTAGTGCAGTCTTTGATTGCAAGGAACGGCATTACGTCCACTGCGCCCATTCTCGGATGTTCGCCTTCGTGTTTTGTCAGGTCGATCAGCTCCGCTGCCTTTTTTACCAGCTTCACGCTGGCTTCTTCCACACCCTTCGCGTCTCCGATATAGGTGATCACGGTTCTGTTATGGCTCTCGTCGGAACTATAATTTAAAAGGGTGCAACCCGGTGTGGTTCTGATCTGATCCACACATGCCTCTATGACGTCGGTTCTTCTTCCCTCACTGATATTTGGAATGCTTTCAATAATCTGTGCCATGGTTTTCCTTCTCCTTTATCATTTTCATTTAAAGCACTGCCGCAACTTCATTGTACAGGCTGCTTGCGATTTTATCCGCTTCATCAAACATTTTCTGCCCTTCTTCTGCGTAGTACGCTGCTTTTGCCTCATCTTTTACACCCGGCAGATTGATCTTTACGTTAAGCCACGCGCCCTTGATGCAGGCCGTCAGGTTCAAAATAGCTACGCCCAGGTCACTTGCCGCGTTTATATTGGATTTTCCAATCATGGTCTTTGCAGTCATCAGCCCTTCATAGCCAAGCTGCATAGTGCGGAAAGGTACTTCTGTTGCTGCCAGGGTACCGTCTGCGATTGCCTGCATTCTTGCTACTTTTTCTTCGCCGGTTGCTTTCGGCATCTTAAAGGCGGCTGATACTAAGTTGAAAGCTTCCGTGTCTTTATCCACAGATGCCATCAGTTCTTCATAAAGGGCAGCACCTTTTTCTTTGGCAGCTCTGCAGACATCCTGGCATTCTGCGTATCTTTCTTTTCCAAGGGTCAGATCCGCCACCATCATAAACAGCGCTGCACCTTGTGCGCCTGCCAGCGCACTGACAGAACCGCCGCCGGGCGCCGGTGCGTCTGATTTCAAAACTTCCAAATATTCTTTTACCTGCATATCAATTAATTTCATGCTACTACCTTTCCTTTCTTAATCACCTGCAGCGCCAAATTGGAACCGAATCTGTAGCAGAGCATATCGCAGTCCGGCGCGTCCCAAATTACCAAATCGCCCTGTTTTCCCGGTTCCAGTGTTCCCACCAAATCGCCTTTTCCAATGGCACATGCCGGGTTGATGGTTACTGCCGTAAGTACCTCCTCCGGCAGCATTCGATACTTCATACATGCCAAATTCATAACAAACTGCAGATTCAAAGACGGACAAGACCCCGGATTAAAATCCGATGCTGCCGCCACAGGTATACCCAGTTCAATCATTCTGCGGGCAGGCGCAAAATCCGCACCCAGATAGAAAGAGGTTGCCGGCAGGCACATAGCGGTCACGCCACCCTTTGCCATAGAAGCAAGCCCCGCTTCATCGATGGCGATTAAGTGCTCGCAACTGACTGCTCCCATCTCGCCAGCCAGGACGCTGCCGCCGATGGCTTCAATCTCATCTGCGTGGATTTTCAGCCCAAATCCAAGTTCCTTTGCCTTTTCCAGATACTTTTTGCTCTGGGCGTAGTTGAACACCGAGTCTTCAGTGAAGACATCAGCATAGTCCGCTAGATTATGCGCCTTTACATAAGGCAGCAAATCACGACAGAGCATGTCGATAAAGCCATCTGCACCGCCTTCTTTATCTTTGTATTCCTCCGGAATGGCGTGGGCGCCCATAAAGGTGGACACAATATCCATCGGATGCTCATCGTTTAATTTTTTAAGAACTTCCAGCATTTTAATTTCGGTCTCAAAGTCCAGTCCGTAACCGCTCTTTGCTTCGCAGGTGGTAACGCCCAGTCCCATCATTTCATCAAGAAACCCTTCGGTTTTGTCGTAAAGTTCCGAAAAAGAAGCTGCTCTGGTTTTTCTGACCGTATCCAGAATGCCGCCGCCTGCCCGCAAAATATCCAGATATCCTGCACCTTTTAGTTTCATTGGAATCTCATGCTGCCGGTAACCGCCAAAGACCATATGGGTATGCCCTTCCACCAGCCCCGGCGTTACCAGATGTCCCTCTGCGTCGATGATGGTATCTGCTTCTTCGCCGCCTGCCGGAACTTCGCCGCCTTCGGTAATTTCTTTGATGATGCCATCCTCGATGAGAATGGCTGCGTCCTGCAGTTTTAGGTTTTCACCCTGCGCTGCGCCGCCGTGGCTGAAGCTACCGACAGGGGTCTGCAAAAGTCCGATATTTTTTACAAGTAATGTTGCCATTTCTGTTCTCCTGTAACGGAAACTGACACAGTTTGGCACAGCACTTTCGCATGTCTGCCGCTTTTCCTGCTCGCGGCATACCCCGGGCACAGTCATACCCCCTAAACATTGACAAATTGGACAAAAAAACGAATTTCTGTCAATTTTGGCAACATTTTTGCCCGAATTCATTGACAAGATTGACACTTTTTCGGATTTTTGTCAATTTAGTCAAGTTTTATAGCAAAATTATCAATATTTCTGCCTATTTTCGGTCAATTCATTGACAAAAACTCATGAAATCCAAGATTTTGTCAATGTTTCGATTTCAAAGAGAATTGATGACCTTAATTACCTTGATTGCCGCGACTATGCAGGTTGCCGCATACCTCACATTTGCCAGTTTCACATTTTCTGATTCTATTTCACAAATTTCTCTACTGTCGCCTCTACCAGCGCGTCGTCCGCTAGGAACGGAATGGTGATATGACCCTTTCCTGCGTAATTCTTGTTGTATGCAATGGAAGTCGTCAGTGCGTTTTCGTTTCTTGCCCAGTTTCTTCTGGCAACGCCGCCCATGACATCCCACATCATCGCAGATTTGATGATTTCATCCACACGCTCAGAGCCGTCTAAGAGCAGTCCGAATCCGCCGTTGATGGCTTTTCCGATGCCGACACCGCCGCCGTTATGGAGCGCGCATAAAGACATGCCTCTTGCCGCATTTCCTGCAAAACACTGTACTGCCATATCCGCCATCACATTGGAGCCGTCCTTGATATTGGAGGTTTCTCTAAATGGAGAGTCTGTGCCAGATACATCGTGATGGTCTCTGCCCATCATAATCGGTCCGCACTTACCCTCGCGCACCAGCTTGTTAAATGACAGCGCAATATCTCTTCTGCCCTCTGCATCCTGATAGAGAATTCTCGCCTGGGTTCCTACCACCAGCTTATTCTTCTTGGCGTCGCGAATCCATACCCAGTTGTCTCTGTCCTGGGCTCTTCTTTCCGGGTTGATACAGTCCATAGCAACTTGATCCGTAGCGTCCAGATCTTCCGGCTTTCCTGACAAGCAGACCCATCGGAACGGACCATAGCCATAATCAAAGAGAACCGGTCCCATGATATCTTCTACATAGGAAGGCCAGATAAAGCCATCTTTGTCATCGTAGCCGTTTTTGGAAATTTCTTTGATACCCGCATCATACATGGCTTTCATGAAAGAATTGCCGTAATCGAAGAAATACGTACCCTTGGCGGTAAGTCCCTGAATCGCCTTGTAATGTCTGTGAAGCGTCTTGTCAACTTCCTCGCAGAATTTGTCTCTGTCCTCGTGAAGCAGTTTCGTTCTTTCTTCAAAGGTAAATCCTACCGGGCAGTAGCCACCATTATATACGTTGTGACAGCTGGTCTGATCAGACAGCAGGTCGATATGGAAATCTTTCTCTACAGCTGCTTCCAGCAGGTCTACGATATTGCCATGGTACGCGATAGAGATGCTCTCCTTCGCCGCAATCTTTTCATTTGCCAGCTTGAAAATCTCGTCGATATCGTCCATGACTACATCTACCCAGCCCTGATTATGACGGGTGTCGATTCTAGACTGATCTACTTCTGCAAAAATACCTACTGCGTTCGCGATATTCGCAGCCTTCGGCTGTGCACCGCTCATGCCGCCAAGACCGGAAGATACAAAAGTGTGCCCCTCTAAATCACCCTGTTCAGACACGCCCAGGTATTTTCTGCCTGCGTTGAGAATCGTATTAAAGGTTCCGTGAACGATGCCCTGCGGTCCGATATACATCCAGCCGCCGGCGGTCATCTGTCCATAGTTGGCTACGCCCATTTCCTCTGCGATTTCCCAATCGTCCAGGTTGTCATACTGACCAATCATCATGGAGTTGGTGATGATGACACGGGGTGCAGTCGGTTTAGACGGGAACAATCCCAGCGGATGACCAGATTCTACCACTAACGTCTGTTCGTCTGTCAACTCCTCCAAATATTTCTTAATCAATCTGTACTGCAGCCAGTTTTGGCATACCTGACCGGTTTCACCATATGTAACCAATTCGTATGGATAGAGCGCCACTTCGAAATCCAAATTATTTTCAATCATCACCTGAAACGCCTTCCCAGCAAGGCACTTCCCCTTATATTCCGCAATCGGTTTTCCGTAAAGCCGTCCCTGCGGGCGGTATCTATACGCGTAAATTCTGCCGCGGGTGGTCAGTTCTTCCATAAACTCCGGCGCCAGTTTTTCGTGTAGTTCTTCTGGCACATAACGAAGCGCGTTTTTCAGCGCAATCTTGGTCTGTTCCTTTGTCAGTCTGAATCCTCTGTCAGGCGCACGTCTGATGCCCTCTGCAAATTCCGGATAATCGGGATATTCGTTTCCCAGTTTGATGGTCATTGCGCTTTCAATGGCTTTATTATCTAACATGGTTTTTCCTCCTGTCTATTTTAACGTAATTACTTTTTCTACCGCTTCAAGCAGGCTGTTGTCTTTTACGATTTTTTCAAATTTCGCAAGTTCGTCATGCATAATCACATCTTCTTCAATCGGTGCGGAAACAGTTCGGATGTAGTCATAGGCAGCTCTCATCGCCGGCGCCAAATTATCAATGCTGCTCTCGCCGATTTCCTGCCGCAGCCAGATACCTTGGGCTGCCGCCGCAATCTCGATGCTCAGCACTTTCTGTGCGTTATCCAGCACCATGGCCGCCGTCCTTGCAGAAGTCGTGCCCATGGATACATGATCCTCCTGATTTCCAGAAGACGGAATGGAATCCACACAGGCAGGGTGGTCGTAGACTTTGTTCTCCGATACCATAGATGCCGCCGCATACTGGGCAATCATGAAACCGGAGCACACGCCGCCGTGCTTGGTCAGAAAACCTGGAAGTCCCTCTGACAGTGCCGGATTGATCAGTCGTTCCGCTCTCCGTTCGGAAACGTCCGCAAGTTCGGAAATGGCCATCTTCATAAAATCAAATGCCAGCGCCATCGGCTGTCCGTGGAAGTTTCCGCCAGAGATGACTTCATCTTCGTCCGGGAACACAATCGGGTTATCCGTTACTGCATTAATTTCCCGGGAAACTGCCTCGTACACATACTGTAAGGCGTCTCTGGAGGCGCCGTGAATCTGCGGAATACATCGCAGGGAGTACGGGTCCTGCACCTTAGTTGGTTGTACTTCCATGGCGTTTTTACTTCCGTCAAGAAGGGTCAACAGATTTTCTGCAACGATCTTTTGTCCCTGATGCCCTCTCACATCCTGCACTTTGTGGTCGTATGCTTTGGTAATCCCGTGGAGCGCTTCTGCCGTCATCGCTGTGGCAAGATCCGCCACCTTCAAAAGCTGCATGGCGTCCCAAAGCACATTGACGCCCACTGCGGTCATCATCTGGGTGCCGTTGTTCAGCGCCAGCCCTTCCTTTGCCGCCAATTCGACCGGCACAATCCCCTCTGCCGCCATGGCGTCCTTTGCATCGACAATTTCACCTTGATATTCTACCTTACCCAGACCAATCAGCCCCAGCGCAATATGGGACAGCGGTGCCAGGTCGCCCGATGCGCCAAGAGAGCCTTTTCTTGGAATCACCGGATGAATGCCCGCATTTAGCATATCCAGCATGGTCTGAATGGTGGACAGTCGAATTCCAGAGTTCCCCCTAGACAACGCATTACAGCGCAGCAACATAGCCGCTCTCACAAACTGTCTTGGATACGGCTCACCAAAGGTGCAAGTATGACTAATGATCAGGTTCTTCTGTAAATTTGCCGTCTCTTCTTTGGAAATCAGCACATTGGCGAACTTGCCGAACCCGGTAGTCAGCCCATAGATGACTGCCCCCTCTTCCAGCTTCTGTTCAATATAGGCTCTTGCCTTGTTGACTGCCGCTTTCGCATCCGGCGCGATTTCGACTGTTTCATTTCCGCGGCACACGCGAATGACCTCTTCTACAGTAAGGTCCCGTCCGTTTATCAAAACTGCCATAATCTCTCTCCTATCTTTTTGTTATAATTATTCTTAAATTAGAATAATTATTAAACTCTACATGTCTGATTTTGTTGTAATTATTATACCGCTTTTTTGCAGCATACGCTATATTTTTTTGCAAAAAACCATTGATTTTTTCACATTTATCGGTATATTTCAGAAAATCCTCTTCCAGTAATTGTATATTTTTTTCTGCGTTATCCCTCTAAAGTTTTATCCCTTTACTATGTATATTTATTAAATTCAGAATCTTAACTCGCTATGCCCGTTGAAAATGCTAGGATACT
>CANBFZ010000046.1 GCA_947367725.1 uncultured Eubacterium sp. | reverse complement strand
TATGCAATCGCAATAGGTTCTGTACACCCCATGGCGGGCATCAGTTCCGCTTCCAATATTCTAATATATGCATTTTTCATATGTTTGTTCACTCCTTCAGTTTTCTATACAATGTCGCAATTCCGATGCCAAGCGCGTCTGCAGCTTTCTGCTTGCCTTCGGTAGTATCACCGTAAACACGGATTGCCTCATCGATATAGGCCTTTTCTACATCCTTCAGCGGCTTTATCTCTGCCGGATGCTCTATAGAAAATTCTTTTCTCTCACATTTTACACGCGCAGGCAGACTGTCAGGTTCTATCACCCTCCTATTGGAAATGTTTACGCAGTATTCTACAACATTCTGCAATTCCCGTACATTCCCCGGCCAGTCGTACGTCTCCAGCATTTTCATCGCTTTTTTGGAAAATCTGCTGATATTTTTGTTCAGCACTTCATTGCATTTTTTTATAAAGGTATCCACAAGAAAAGGAATGTCACTTTTCCGCTCCCGCAATGCCGGCACATAAATCGGAATCACATTAAGACGGTAAAACAGATCTTCTCTAAATGCACCGGATACAATCATCTCTTCAAGATTTCGATTGGTTGCCGCAATAATTCTTATGTCTGTTGCGATATCAACATTTGAACCGATTCTCTGTATTTTCTTTTCCTGAATGGCACGAAGCAGCTTGGCCTGCAGATGAATCGGAATCTCTCCAACTTCATCGAGAAGCAGGGTTCCCTTGTTTGCCAATTGAAACTTGCCGATTCTCCCACCCTTTGCCGCGCCGGTGAATGCGCCCTCTTCATACCCAAACAGTTCACTTTCAAGAAGATTATCCGGAATTGCTGCGCAATTGACAGAAATAAATGGTCCCGCTGATCTTCTGCTTGCATTGTGTATCGCTCTTGCTATGATTTCCTTTCCCGTTCCGCTTTCTCCCTGAATCAGAACGGTCGATAAGCTGTTGGCAATCTTCTGCGCCTGCATCTTCAGATTCTGAATCGGTTTGCTTTTCCCGATCAAATCTTTAAATGTCATTTCCGAAGATGCATTGGTGACTCGGTTGATTTCCTCATAATACTTTTCGCTGTCCCGAAAATAAATCACGCTGCCTACCTGTGTGCCCTCATCGTTGATGGAAACAACCGTAACCATTTCATGGTTGATTTCAGTTTTTCCGTCCGAAAAGGACAGCTCTTTGCTGAAGGTTCCATTTACGTGGTATAGGCTCTTCATCAGTTCGCTGCATTCTGCAAGTTGGCGAATATCTGTGATTCTTTCAGGCATCTTCGATCCGATGCCGAAAAGCTTCCTAAACATCTGATTCCCATAAATAATTCTTTCATCGTTATCAATACATATCACTGCACTGCCGATATGGTCGACAACTGCCTGCAGCTGTTTTTTTACAACAGACAGTTCATAGTTTTCCTGATTTTCGTCCAGCTTACTGATGAGCAGCTCTGACATCTTTGAAATAAAATTCTTCAACTGATCTACGCGTTCTTTTTTATCGCCGGAAAGTCGTTTTTCTTTGGAATAAAGTGCGATGCACCCTATTACAACGTCATTTTTCAATAAAGGGAAAGCTATGATAGAGTGAATATCACAGGTTCTGAAATTCGCGCACAGACTGCATCCCTTTAAAGAATGCTTAATATCCTCGCTGACAATCGTCGTCTTATGTGCCATTGCATTGAGCATAATTGACTGTTTGGTCACAGAAATATCAGTCAGTTCCGAAGGACTACTGCAATTGCTGTCACCTAAAAGATTCATCTCATTATCGCAGATGACCACCTCTTCGTTGATTACAGATGCAATGGTTTTTGCCGTTGCGAAAGCATATTCTCTAATGTGCATTAACTCTGTCATACGTCTTCCCCTACATATTATTTGCCGTACTTGGTTGCCGCAATTCTTGCAGCCAGGTAATTTTCAAGTGGTGTATCCTCGTAGATGGTACACCCCGGTCCCAGCATGAATCCAGTTCTGCCTGCCATTTCTACTGCCTCGCGAATATGTCCATATACGTTTTGATAGCTAGTTTTGTTGAAATACTGCTCTTCATTAATGCCTCCAATCAGACATTTGTCCGTGTATTTTCTAGCCTCTGCCAAACTCGGCCCCACCCATCTGTCATGCCAGTTGAGACAGGTGCCCGGGTAGTTTGCAAGTCTTTCAAACATGGACTTTTCTTTTTCCTGTGTAAAGCTATGTACGTGAATTACGTTGAACCAGGTTCGGTCTGCATATGCACCGATGACTTTCAGATCATACTGCTCACCAAATACATCATACATTTCGTCCGTCATAAATCTGTAGTTTGCAAGCTGGCTTGCAAAGAAAAACCCGCTGACGCCAAGTTTGATGTTTTCGTTTACAAAGGCAATTGTAGTTTCCGTAACCTGCTCCAGCGCACGATGCACCAGTGTCGGATGCGCTTCGATTTCCTCAAAGAGTTTCTTTTCGCCCAACAGCTTGTACAATGTAGTAATTGGACTGAAAATGGTGTGAATCACCGGCGCCTCATCCTGGTGTTCTTTCATAAGCTGCAGCATTCTTTCCGCATATTTCAGCTGATTGCCGTAGGTGCCCTTTGTCACGTCAAGAGGCACGATTTTTTCCCAGTCCTCCGGCGTCTCTATAAACGCTTCTACGATTCGCGGCCACTGATCCGGCTGGCATATTTTTTCAATTTTACATCCGTAATCTTCTACCGTGTAAAGTCCAAAGGGCATCAGCTTTACAAAATCAATATCTGTTTCTCTGTAAAAGGCAAACTGTTTATCAGCCAGTTTCACATAGTCCTGATCCACATCCGTGTGATGTGGCCAAAGCCCCAAAGGAATTCTATCTACTTCTTGAAAGTTGACTGCCGCTTTTACGCGTTCTGTTTTTGTCATAGTTCTGCTACACATATCGTCCCTCCTTTAAAACGGTCCGTAATTGATCAGATTTGCCGCAATCAGAATCACTGCGCCTATGCAGATCCAGATCAGCATCAGCGGCCAGATAAATTTGAACCACTTATTGTATGGAACCTTCGTTACTGCCAGATAGGACATCAGTACTGTAGAGGTCGGAATAATAGAATTGCTGAAACCGTCTCCAAACTGGAAGCAAAGGACTGCAGTCTGTCTTGTAACCTGCACAATATCAGAAAGCGGAATCATAATCGGCATAATGGTTGCCGCCTGCCCTGTGGAAGATGGAATGAAAAAGTTTACTATGATCTGCACAATAAACATGCCGACTACAGAGATGCCTGTAGGCAGCGCAATGACAGCCTGGCTCAGGGCATGGATGATGGTATCCATAATCTGACCTTCTTCCATAACAATTACGATGGCTTTCGCAAACCCTGTTACCAGTGCGCCAAAAGTCAGTGATGCCGCACCTTCAACAAAAGTATTTGCAATTTTGTTCAGATTCAATCCACCGATGATTCCGGCAATCACTCCAACTGCAATGAAAATACCTGACATTTCATCAATGTACCACTCCCAGTTGAATACACCGTATACCATGAATATGATTCCGGCTACAAACAGAAGCATAATTGCAACATCCCTTTTTCCCATCTTCGCGATCTGGGAAATATCCACATCTTCTTTTTCTGTTTCACATCTGCATCCGTAGACAATGCTGGCTTTCGGATCTGCCTTCACCTTTTTTGCGTAGCGCATGATATACCAGACTGTCACAGCAAACATGATCACAAAGACAACAATTCTCAGTTCGATGCCGGAGTACATTGGTAACTCAGCAATAGACTGTGCAACACCTGTAGAAAATGGATTTAAAAATCCTGCATTGAATCCGCATGCTGCACCAAGGGTAACTGCTGACAGACCAGTAAGGGCATCATATCCAAAAGCGTGTGCTACTGCTACTCCAATAGGTGCAAATACCACCAGTTCATCAGATGCACCGAATGTTGCACCCATCAGACCAAAAACAAAAGCGAAAACTGGGATAAAAAACTTGCCCATAAATTTGTTTCTGGCTAAGGTTCCCACACCATGCTCAATTGCACCGGTTGCATTGATGATTTCCATGGAGCCACCAATGATAAATACGAAGAAAATAACGTCTCCCACACCCTGCATTCCAAGTGTGACAGAAGTAAGTAGTGAAAGCAGTGAAACCGGTGATTTTTCCACATATTCAAACGAATTAGGGTCAATGATATCTTTCCCGATTTCCTCATTGAACACTGTGCTGTAACTGCCCGCAGGGATAACGTACGTTAAAATTGCCATTAAGATTACAAATCCGCAAATAATGACATACGTGTGTGGAACTCTGCTTTTCTTGTCATTTAAAGTTTCCATTTCATTCCTCCTTAAGATTATGCGCTGTTTTGTAGACAAGTTCCTTTATTATTTATAAAGCAATTATTGTGCCATCTCCTTGAACCCTTACAAAACCAAGCTATCTTCCGTATCGATTTTTTCTTCGCCCTTCCTGGTTATCATTTTGATAATTAGCAAAGACTTAATTATCATTCTAATAAATTTTTATAAATATTTCAATATATTAATTCATTTTTATCATATTGATAATTTGCAAGGTTTTCTCTCTCGCCCAAAAAAGAAAAAAGAATCCCAAGACTTCTGTCTCGGGATTCTTTCCCTGCTAGTTAGATGTACGGGCATATTTTCTTCTGGACGCAGAACCATACCATGCTTACACTTCCTATTTTATGATGTCATTCGCTTTTTATATCGATTTCCCATATTTCTCAAAATATTCCTCTGCCAACATAGACATCAAGTGCACATCATAAAGTACCCCGTTTTTTCTGCAGTTTTTTCGCAGCACACCCTCATACTGAAATCCAAGATTCAGATATAGGTGCGCCGCCGGATTTCCCGTGTAATGATCCAGATAGACTCGCTCCATTTTAACATAAGTCCTTACGAGGTTTTCCGAATGTCTATGGTCAAGATATTTTAGATATTTTGGGCGCAACACTCATTTCCCCAAATGACGTAGTTTTGCGCCCGGAATTACTCAAATAGCTGAAAACAACTTAATGGCAGCACACAAGCACAACGACATCTGATCCCACTCCCAAGGGATCTAAAAAAGGGTAGAAGTTAATGTTTCAAAAAATCTAAATTGCATCTACCTATAGTTGCTGTGCGCAAATTTTCGTTATTTCCGTCTATCTTCCTCTATATCTTATCACAAAACTATGAAATCGTCCCTTCTTTTTTGTTTAAATTGCCTCTCTGGTGGATGTTATTCTTACGACGTGGAAGTTACTTTTTCATTTCACCAAATTTAGGCAAAATCACGTAATTTTTTACTTGCTTATCGACGCCTTATCCTTTGAGACCATCGAAACACCATACAGCAAAATTCCACTGACAGCTAAGCTAACTAAAACCGATGGAATTTTTCCAAGAATCGACACTTTGCCTAAGACAAAAAACTCCCATGCAAGTCCGCAAATGATTGAGCCTGCCACACTGGCAATCGCCGCTTTCTTCGTCGCCCAATCCGTGTACAATCCCAGGAGCATCGGAAGGAAAACTGCCGAACTATAAAACAAACCGGATGTATATAGCACCGCAATGATATTATCAAAAGCCAACGAAATAGCAAGACTTATCAGCGCTATAACAACTGTCGTAACCTTCGATAGTTTCACGTCACTCAGCTCTATTGCTCTCTTTTCCACGATCGGCATCAGAACATCACTTACACTAAGCACTGTAACCGCATGCAATACCGAAGTACTGGTCGAAATCGTCGCCGCGAAAACACCAGCAACTGCAATCCCCGCAAAGCCTACAGGCAGCACTTTAACAAGAAGCGTCGAAAACACCATATTCGAGTCTGTTATCTCTGGAAGAAGCGACACAGCGCTTACACCAATTAACCCCGTTGCTGCCGAAACCACAACATAAAATCCTGCAGTAAACAGCATCCCAAATCTTGCCGTACTGCCGTCTTTTGCAGATACAATTCGTTGTATATAATTCTGATTGGTCCCATAAGAGATGCCAAACAAAATCCCCCAGGACAACGGCGTCCATATTCCTATACTGCCAATCGACATAAATCCTTCCGGCAAACTCCTCGTTATTTCTCCAAGACCTCCACCCACACTGATTGTCACAGGTACTGCCGTAAAAACAGCCGCCACCATAACAAAGAACAGCAAAATGTCTGTATTAACAACAGTTCTCAAACCCCCGCTAGTTAAAAACAATGTAATAAGCATTCCGATTACCAGTGTAATTCGCACGTCTAAACCAGTCAACGTGTTAAGCATTACAGATGAAACCGTAAACTGTGTCGACAGTGCAGCAACAGACGCACAGATGTGCATTACACTGGTAATGTACTTTACGCTCAATCCATATCGTTTACCCAAATAATCCGGTACAGTAAGTCCGTTCAAACCGTTGAGCCTTTTCGCCAAAACAAAGCCTATCAGTAAGAATCCTGGCGCAGCGGCAAGGTTCCACCACATGCCGCCCATCCCCGTCAGATAGCAGTACCCTACTGCGCCAACCAGTCCGCTCCCGCCAAAATCCGTCGCCGCCATAGACAGTCCGGTTTGCAGCTTATTCAAGCCTTTATTCATCGTCAGAAAATCACTTGAATCCGAAAGTTTGCGATTGGAGCAGTGACCAACAATTAAAACAGCTGCAAGTAGCAGAGCCATAAAAATATAGTCTATCGTCTTCATCATTCTACACAGCCTTCTTTACTCGACAAGCAATTTACCTTCCTTAAATACATATTTGGGTAGTTTTTTCATGTCCTCAATATTTATATCAGGCTCACCTTCCATTACGATTAAGTCAGCCAATTTGCCTTCTTTTACGGTTCCAATACTCTCCTGCAGTCCTAAAAGAGCTGCACTGTCCACCGTCGCCATCTTCAGTAGCTCTTCGTTAGAAAATCCCGCTGCCTTTCTGGCAATAAATTCCAGACCAGGGAATTCATTAAAAGTAACTCTGTCTGCATCCGTACCCCAACCAAGCCTAATTCCGGCGCGATAGGCTTTTGTCATATACTCCGAAATATGCTCCATGATTTCTATAGAACGTTCATGCATGAACACAGGTGTGTTTCCCGTCAAATCCTTCAACATGGAATATGCAATTTCCACAGTTGGAACGATGAAAGTCTGGTTTCCATGCGCTAATAATGTCTCGATACACGCATCATCAATGTAGGAAGCATGCTCAATACTGCCTATTTCTGCCTCCGCACATGCCATAATGCCCTTTTTTCCATGACAATGAGCCGCTACATAAGTTCCCTGTTCTTTCGCCGCATCGGAAAGTGCCTTCAGTTCTTCAAAAGAGCAGATCATAGCTCCAGGATCCCCACCGATGTTCATAACTGCACCGGTTGCCATATATTTTACAAAATCACATCCAGCTTCAATATCTTCTCTCACAATTTTTCTTGCGTCAGCCACATCGTCAAACACTTTATAAAGTGGTCCGAATTCTGCATTGCCCGGTGCAGTCGGGGTGTTACAATGACCGGAAGCAATCACACGCGGACCCATGATAGTTCCCTTAGCATACATGTCACGCAGCGTTACGCCCAGATTAAATGCAGAGCCACAGTCCCTAACCGTAGTATAACCGCTGCGCAGATAATCAAAGCCATATTCAATTCCTTCCACTAGTTCTTTTACCGCACTGCGATATTTAATCTGCAAAACGTCCATCGTTGTAAAATCAAAATGCATATGTAAATCCAACATACCCGGCATGAGAGTATCTCCTTTGACATCCAGTATGTCAACATCCCCCTCAAAGGCAGTTCCCGCCGGAAGAATCGTCTTAATTCTCTTGTCTTCAATCACAACATCTGCCAGTTGATTTTCTTGAACCACAAATCCCTCAGTCAAATAGGGAATCAGTCTGCAATTTTTCAAAACTAAAGTTTTCATATCACATTCCCTCCAAATCCTTACAGCACTGCCCGCTCAGATTCAAAGCATTGATTTTTCTTTTCATATAAATGCAGCAACACTGCACAAAACACTACAATTCCAAGACCAACTATCAGCAAAATAAAAATGTTGTTATATCCATCTGCGCCTTTGGTATCCAGCCATCTTCCGCATAAATTATACAGCCACAGGTCAGTTGAATAGCCTACTGCTGAAGCAATCCCCATAGAAGTTCCGGTAATTTCAAAAGGAACCTTCGCTTCAGGAATCGGAGTATATAGGCCGGAACGGCTCAGCGCAATTACACTGATAAGTACAATACTCAAAATCACCGCAATTGTTTTGCTGGATTCCTGATGCGGAACAAACAGCAGACCCACAATCGTAATACCTATAGCGATACAAACCAGAATCAGGAATTTAGGCGTGCGGCACCGATCCAGAAGAAGCCCTCCCAGCGGCGAGAGGATGATTCTTACCACCGAACGATTTGCAATTGCAAAAGCTGTACTGAAAGTCACAGATACACCGAACAAGCCGGATAAAAACGGGTTGAGATATGTTGCACCGGAGATCACAATAAACAATCCCATAACAATAAATCCGTTCAACCAGGTAACCGGATGCGCCAGCGCTCTTCCAAGCATAGAAAACTTGAAATCATCGTTAGACTCTAAGCCCTTTACATCCTTCACCAGCACCATAATTAAAATAGCCACAATCGCAATTACAACGGCAAAAATTGTCGTTACATATCTGAATCCCATGCTTTCTGCAAACTGTGACAGTGCCGCCAGCACACCGTAACTCATAATTGCACCTACAATTGCTGCACACATTTCAAAGAATCCAAACATCTTTCCTTCTTCGTTTTCATCTGCCTGTGCACGAACCAATTTCAAATATGCCGACCAGTGAATGAAGGTTGTCGATACGCCAAACCCAAGGTAACATCCGATTAACACCGTGTAGTTTGGTGCAAAAGTCATTAGAATTCCAAGACCTGCCGTCAAAAGCTGAGAAATGACGACCAGCTTCTTCGGTGAAAATCTGTCCGCTAATATGCCACCCAGCAAATATCCCGGCGTTGCTGTAAACGAAAACATAGTCAGCAGCATACCTGCCTGCTGATTGGACAA
>CANBFZ010000045.1 GCA_947367725.1 uncultured Eubacterium sp. | reverse complement strand
CTTCGGATTCACCACGTTGTTCTAAACGCAAAAAAGATACATATATCTTGCACAGAAGCAGCCTGCGTTACGCAGGCTGCTTTTTTATTATGTAGGAAATATCGATTTTCGATATTTCCTGCATAGCAACGCATGTTTCATATGCTCTTCCGCTCATTCCTTTCGCTTTTATGATGAATTATGTTAAAAATTTCGAATATTACATGGCGTTTTTTGGTTTAAAAAACAAATTCTTTTCTTCGTTTTAGGTTTTCATTGACAAACATCGTGACACTGCGTATAATAGAAAAACATACAATTATTGATTATGCAATTTTAATTAGGAGGACTTTATCTCATGGAACAACAACATGGAAAAGGACAGTGGGCCAGTAATTTCGGCTTTTTAATGGCCGCCATCGGCTCCGCTGTTGGTCTTGGTAACTTATGGGGATTCCCGTATAAGATGGGAATCAGCGGCGGTTTCGCCTTCCTCATTCTTTACCTGTTATTAGTCATACTGGTCGGCTATGTCATCTGTCTAGGTGAACTTTCTCTGGGCAGACATGCTGGCAAAGGCGTCGTCGGCGCTTATGAATCCCTGAGCAAGAAATACGCATTTATCGGCTGGTTCGGTTGGATTTCTCCGCTGTTGATTTTAGGCTTTTACTGTATGCTAGGCGGCTACTGTCTCAAATATGCCATTGCCAATATCGGTGACCTCTTTGGTGCAGGCTTTGGTGTCGGCGGTGCTGATAGTGCCACATACTTCGGCGCATTTTCCACCGATATGCTGGAAAGCTCCATCTATACCATTATTTTCGTAGCACTGACTATACTCATCGTACGTGGCGGCGTTTCCAGCGGGATTGAAAGATTCACCAAAGTCGCAATGCCAGCTTTATTCCTGGCTCTGGTCGTAGTCATCATTAGAAGCGTTACCATGCCAGGCGCAGTTGCAGGTCTTGCATTCATGTTCAAACCAAATTGGGAAGTATTCCAGGGTGCAGGTTTTATCAACGTACTTGCTGCAGCAGGCGGTCAGATGTTCTTCTCTCTGTCACTAGGCATGGGTATCACCGTCACTTACGGTTCCTATATGACGAAGGATGCTAGTCTGGAAAGAAGTGCTTTGATTATCCCGTTCGCCGATACCATCATCGCGATCATGGCGGGACTTGCAATCATGCCGGCTGTATTCGCTTCCGGTCTTGACCCTGCAGGCGGCCCTGGACTTCTGTTCATCACATTACAGACGGTATTCTCTGCCATGGGCAGTTTTGGTCCAATCTTTGGCTTTATCTTCTACGGTCTGGTATTTATCGCTGCCATCACGTCTTCCATCGCGCTGCTCGAAGCGGTCAGCTCCACAGTCATGGACAAGCGTGCTGAAAAAGGCAAGCCAATTGACAGAAAGCTGGTTGTCACCATCATGGGTATTATCGTCGGCATCGAAGGCGTCTTTGTTGCACTGGACGGTCTTGGAGGCAACGGCTTCCCACAGATCTTCGGTCAGGGTTGCTGGCTGGATTCCTTCGATCTGGTTTCCGAAGGCATTCTAATGCCACTAGGCGCTTGCTACATGGCAATCATTCTGCCGACAGAACTGGTCGACAAAGAAGTGAGCCTCAATGGAAACAAGTTCAGAACCCAGAAATTCTTCGATTTCTGCATCAAATTCGCAGCACCGCTGCTCATGGTTCTGGTACTTTTGGGCCAGATCGATACCTTCTTTAAACTGGACATTTTCTCATAAGCCTTATGCATTTTAATAGAAAGATGCCGCATTGAACAAAATCAATGCGGCATCTTTTTTGTGGTGTATCTGATTATTCTTCAGATAATTTTTTGTAGTTTTCGTATTTTTCCTTTGCGTCTTCCTCCGTCATCGCAAAGAGTTTATCCGCTTTCTGCGGGAATTCTTTTGCCAGAGAAGCATACCGATTCTGCCCCATGATAAAGTCTCTGAATGGCCTCGTCGGCGCCTTAGAATCCAGAATAAATGGATTTCTGCCCTGCTTTTTCAGTTCTGGATTATATCTATACAGATGCCAATAACCCGATTCCACAGCATCCTTGATATTCTCCTGAGATTTTCCCATCCCTTTCTTCATGCCGTGGTTGATACAAGGCGCATAAGCGATGATCAGGGACGGTCCGTCGTAAGCCTCCGCTTCAGCGACCGCTTTCATGAACTGGGCTTTATCTGCACCCATGCCAACCTGCGCTACATAAACATAGCCGTAGGACATCGCCATCATACCCAGATCTTTTTTCTTAATCCGTTTGCCAGAAGCCGCAAATTTTGCGATGGCTGCTGCTGGTGTCGCCTTAGAAGCTTGCCCGCCGGTATTGGAGTAAACCTCCGTATCAAATACTAGCACGTTGATATTTTCACCAGAAGCAAGTACGTGGTCAAGACCGCCGTAACCGATATCATACGCCCAGCCGTCACCGCCGATTGCCCAGATGGATTTTTTAACAAGATACTCTTTATAGCGCAGAATTCTGTCACAGAGCTGCTTGAGCACCTCGTCTGTCGTCTTCATCCCTTCAATGGCAGCGATTACCTTGTTGCTTGCAGCAATAGATTCTTCGCCATGATCTTTGTATTCCAGCCAATCTTTAAAAGCGTCTTTCATCTCGTCGTCAATATCCAATTCTAAAAGCGCTTTCATGTTGCTTTCAATCTTATCACGAATCTGTTTCGTTGCCAGCACCATGCCGTAACCAAACTCAGCGTTATCCTCAAAGAGAGAATTTGCCCATGCCGGACCATGCCCTTTTTCGTCAGTACAGTAAGGCATAGAAGGTGCTGATGCGCCCCAAATAGAGGAACAACCTGTCGCGTTGGCAATCATCATTCTGTCACCGAACAGCTGGGTAATTACCTTCAAATAAGGCGTCTCGCCGCAACCTGCGCACGCACCAGAAAATTCAAAGTACGGCTGATAGAACTGGCTGCCTTTTACACTCTTTTTATCCACAGAAAGTTCTTTCTTCGGAATGGTCATGGCGTAATCCCAGTTGTCTGCTTCGTCTACCACATCCGCATAAGCTTCCATCTTCAGCGCCTTTTCTTTGGCAGGACAGATATCTGCGCAATTTCCGCAGCCCATGCAGTCCAAAGCAGAAAGCTGCATTCTGTAGTGCAGGCCATCCAGCTTTGCCCCCTGCGCTTTGATGGTTTCAAAGCCTGCCGGCGCTGCTGCCAGTTCCGCATCAGTCAGTAGCACCGGTCTGATCGCAGAATGCGGACAAACGAAGGAACACTGATTACACTGAATACACTTCGTCATATCCCACTTTGGCAGATGTACGGCAACGCCCCGCTTTTCGTATCTGCTGGTGCCAAGCGGGAAAGAACCGTCTGGATGATTGATGAAGGTGCTGACCGGAAGGTCTTCGCCCTCCTGCTTGTTCATTGGAATCAACACTTCTTCTACGAATACCGGCAGGTCCAGAACCTTTTCTTTCGGATCTTCGGCGTCCAGCCAGCTTGCCGGAATTTCTACTTTCTGAATGGCATTAATCCCTTCATCTACGGCCTTCCAGTTCATTTCGATAACCTGTTGACCCTTTTTCTTATAGGTCTTTTCGATTCCATCTTTCAGATATTTGATCGCATCATCTACAGGAATTACCTCGGTCAGCTTAAAGAACGCCGCTTGCATAATCATGTTGATTCTGCTGCCAAGACCGATGGCTTCACTGATTTTCCATGCGTCGATCGTATAGAAATTTGCCTCTTTCTTCGCCAGCGCACGCTTTACAGAAGCCGGCAGGTGCGCATCCATTTCCTCCGGCGTCCACAGACTGTTCAGAAGGAATGTGCCGCCTTTCTGTAAGTCTTTGAGCATATCGTACTGCCGCAGGTATGCCTGGTTATGACATGCTACAAAATCCGCCTGATTGATTCCATAGGCTGATTTGATCGGATTTTTACCGAAACGCAGATGGGAAATGGTTACACCGCCAGATTTCTTGGAATCGTAGGCAAAATATCCTTGCGCATATAAATCTGTTTTGTCACCGATAATCTTAATGGCGGTCTTGTTGGCGCCGACTGTACCGTCGGAGCCCAGACCCCAGAATTTGCACTTGATGGTGCCTTCCGGTTCTCTGGAAATGCCCACGGTATAGCCAAGGGAATGCCCTGTGACGTCGTCTTCAATGCCTACCGTAAAGTGATCCTTCGGATGCTTGTGATATAGATTGTCAAAGACTGCACGCACCATGCCTGGGGTCACGTCCTTGGAACCTAGACCGTATCTGCCGCCATAAACCTCCGGCGCATATTTTTCGCCGTAAAGCATGGTCTTGATATCTTGGTATAAAGGTTCGCCGATGGCGCCTGGTTCTTTGGTTCTGTCCAGCACCGCAATCCGTTCTACGGTCTTCGGCAGAACTTCCATAAAGTACTTCTTTACAAACGGACGATACAGTCTGACCTTGATCAGGCCAACTTTGTGTCCATCTGCCAGCAGTTTTTCCATGGATTCTTCAATGGTTTCACAAACAGAACCCATCGCCACGATGACATTCTCCGCATCCGGCGCGCCGACATAATCAAACGGCTTATACTTGCGCCCTGTGATTTCCCCGATCTTGTCCATATATTCTACTACGATTTCCGGCAGTTCATCGTAAAACTTGTTGGAAGCTTCTCTCGCCTGGAAGAAGATGTCCGGATTCTGCGCCGTACCGCGAATCACCGGATGTTCTGGGTTCAGGGCTCTCTTTCTGAACTTATCTACTGCATCAAGATCAATGAGTTTTCTCAGTTCATCGTATTCGATGGTTTCGATTTTCTGAATCTCGTGGGAAGTTCTGAAGCCGTCAAAGAAATGTACAAATGGCAGGCTGCCTTTCACAGCTGCCAGATGCGCAACAGCGCCTAAGTCCATAACTTCCTGTACAGAGCTTGAAGCCAGCATAGCAAAGCCGGTTTGTCTTGCCGCCATCACATCGGAGTGATCCCCAAAAATACACAGCGCATGGCTGGAAACAGTTCTGGCTGCTACATGGAAGACCGCTGGCAGCATTTCGCCTGCGATTTTATACATATTCGGAATCATCAGGAGCAGTCCCTGTGAAGATGTGTATGTAGTCGTCAGCGCGCCGGAAGACAAGGAACCGTGTACAGTACCTGCCGCACCCGCCTCAGACTGCATTTCTGCGACTCTGACTGTCTGACCGAAAATATTTTTCTTGCCGTATGCTGCCCATTCATCTACCACTTCTGACATGGTGGACGACGGTGTAATCGGATAAATCGCCGCTACATCAGTAAAGGCGTAGGAAACCTGCGCTGCTGCAGTATTTCCGTCCATGGTTTTCATTCTTTTTTTAGTCATAAGATTTTCCTCCCATTCTCTTTTCTCATTGCTAAAAAATAGTTTTAAACTCTAATTTTTTGTAATAAAATCCGTAATGAATCTACTTTAATACAGAAAAGCGAATTTGTCAATATTGTACGGAGAAAAATACAATATACATATATTTATACACAAAATATGCAATCAATTGCATAATAGCAGCAGCATAACAACTCCCGGAACCCCTAAAACGCCTACCGTTAAAGAATTAACAACATTAATCGGTATGAGAATCCCAAAATTCATACCGATGTAATTTATTACAATAATAAGAACGGCGCCCACCAGACTATTTGCCAAAATCCGCAGAATGACTTTGATGGGAACCAACAGTGCTTTCCCTAGTAAAAAAATTAAAATCAGTGTTCCGCCGAAAGTCAAAAAAACGCTCAGTTCTGTGCCCATATCAAATCCTCCGATTATAAACTTACTACTTGTATAAAATATGCGCAAGTGGAATAAAATAGAATTAAATAACCTGTAAAGGAAGTGATTCGATTGAAAAGAGATGAGAACACCATGTTGTCCTATATTAAAACCGCCCGTTCTGAAATGGAACTAGCAACGAACCGTTTCAATGAATTAACCGATACTGCCGCCATTGACTATGCCGCATACAGTCTGCTGGCAGCAAAAACGAAATATGATTATCTGCTGAGAATTGCGAAAGAACAAGGGCTGCGCATTTAATATTTGCAGGGACAAGCATTCTGCCTTCCCCCTGCAAAGGGCGACCGCTTTTCTTTCCGGCAGTAACGGGCAACCGTTTTTGTGCGCAAAAAACAGCCACACAAAAAGAGAGTGCCATCCTGTCATACATTGCCATGCAGACCAGCCCTCTCTGTAGATTTTCTATGGATTATAATTCTCTGCGACCCTCCATGGCTTTCAAAAGCGTCACTTCATCGGCATATTCTAAATCTCCACCTACAGGAATGCCGTTTGCAATTCTGCTGACCTTAATGCCAGAAGGTTTAATGAGCCGTGCAATGTACATGGCTGTAGCTTCACCCTCAATATTAGGATTTGTCGCTAAAATCAATTCTTTCACCTGGCTGTTTTGCAGCCGTACAATCAGCTGCTTTAAATTGATATCTTCCGGTCCGATGCCATCCATAGGAGAAATCGCACCGTGCAGCACATGATACAGTCCGTCAAACTCTTTGATTCGCTCCATCGCCATGACGTCTTTGGGACTTTCCACCACGCAAATCACATCCTGTCTGCGGTTTGTATCCGTGCAGATCCCACACGGATCCTGATCTGTCAAATTTCCGCAGACAGAACAATATTTCATCGTTTGCTTCGCTTCCAAAATCGAATGCGCTAGGTTCTGCGCTTCTGCGTCATGTAAAGACAAAATATGGAAAGCAAGCCGTTGTGCCGTCTTCCCACCAATGCCAGGCAGTTTTGACAGCTCGTTGATCAATTTTCCAAGCGGTCTGGGATACTGTCTCATTACATCAATCCTGGAATATTCAGTCCGCCTGTCAATTTACCCATCTCTGCGTTGGAAATTTCATCAATCTGGCGCATCGCTTCGTTGACGGCTGCAATTACTAAATCCTGCAGCATTTCTACATCGTCAGGGTCCACAATATCTTTTTCCAGATGCAGATTGACAATTTCTTTCTTTCCGTTTACGGTAACGCGAACCGCACCACCGCCGGAAGTCGTTGTAATTTCTTTTTCTTCAAGTTCCGCCTGCATCTGCTCCATCTGCCGCTGCATCTGCTGCATCTGTGCAATCTGTTTCTGCATGCTGCCGCCTCCGCCACCGACTTTTGGTTTTTTTCCTGCTCTCATACCTTTTCCCATGGTCTTCTCCTCCTACAATCTAATGATCTGGTTCACGTGTCCGATTTGCTACCAGGCACTTATTTTTTATATTGGAAATATTAATTTTTCAACATTCCTGTATGTTTCGCATACGCCTTCGCGCATTCCATTCGCTTCGCTGTCCATTTTATCTTGCCAGCTAAAGCTGGGGCAAAACGAAAAGAAAAATGCCTTGCGAAGTATCTGCCCGAAACGGGCGACATGTGCATAGGAAGCCTTGATTCCATTATGCACACTTTTCTCATTGAATTTTCACATCTATACCTAATTTACTGCGAACTTCCGCGGCCAGAGATTCTGCCTCCTGATTGCGACTAGGCGTCTCCTCGTCCTGTTCCTCCGTTCTGCAGACTAATTTCAGCTGTTTCCCCGTAATTTTCTCCATCAATCTACAGATATGCTGCTGATTGCTTTCTACATACTGTTTTGTAAATGCATTCTGCGCGATCACTTTGAATTGTGTATCATTGATCTCTGCTAGCACTGCACCGGTTCTAATTAAATTGAAACTGCCTTTCATATCTTCGCCTTCTTCAAAAATCCGTTCCCAGATTTCGTCCAGTTGATAGTCGGGTATCTGTGGCGCACGTACTGCCGGAGCTTGCTGTCCTATTTCATCAGTTCCTCTATTGTCTCCTGCTGCACCGCCATTTTCTGGCTGCGCTGCCTGCACATTTGCAGCAGCTTTGGGCATCTTTTCTCCTGCAATAGGCATACTTGCAGCAGACAAACTGCTGCTCTGCGGCTTTACACTGGCCTGCTGCACCTGCCGCACATTTTTTCCCAAAGGCGCCGCTTCCGTCAAGCCTGACGCAATCGTTACAATTGCAAGCTCCAGTAAAATTCTTGGCTGGCTGGAATATCTGGCATCTTGAATGGTACGGGACAACGTAACGATCCCGCTGTTGATTTCATCCAATGAAATCTGATTGCTCTGCTCCCGCAGTTTTTCTATATTCTCCGTGGACATGTTAAGCATGTCCTCTGCATTTTTAATATATTTTGTAATCAGAAGGCTGCGATAATGCGTCATCCAGTCTTTCATCAGCTGCTTGACGTCTTTGCCCTCCTGTAGCGCTTCATCTAGCAGTACCAGCGCGCCTGCAACATCATGTAAAGACACTTTGTCGGTAAGATGAATAAAGAACTCTTCAGATACGGTTCCAAGAAATTCCAGAATCATATCTCGATCCAACTTCCGATCACCTGCCGACAAGCACTGATCCAAAATACTCAGTCCATCACGCACAGACCCATCTGCATTCGCTGCCAAAAGGCGCAGCGCTCGCTCGGTAATTTCAATGCCTTTTTCTGCACAGATCCTTCCCATATGATCGATCAGCACTTTTTCCGGCACACGTTTGAAATCCAGACGCATACACCTGGACAAAATCGTCTGCGGCAATTTCTGCGGATCAGTTGTAGCCAAAATAAAGATTACGTTTTCCGGCGGTTCTTCTAGTGTTTTCAAAAGTGCATTAAACGCGCCTGTAGACAACATATGCACTTCATCTATAATGTAGACTTTTTTTCGTCCTACTGCGGGTGGATACTTAACGCTTTCCCGCAGTTCCCTGATATTGTCAACACCATTATTTGACGCAGCATCTATTTCGATGACATCCATAAAGGTGCCTTCTTTAATTGCCATACAATTTGCACAGTGCCCGCAGGGCTTTCTGCTGTCTTCACCCTCGTCCAGACAGTTGACTGCCTTTGCTAAAATTCGTGCAGTTGTGGTCTTTCCCGTACCTCTGGTTCCGCAAAACAAATATGCATGACTGACCGTTCCAGTCTGAATCTGATTCTTTAAAATTCTAACAATGTGGTCTTGCCCAATCACCTCAGAAAAGACCTCCGGTCGTTCCGCCCTGTATAAAGCTGTGTACATTGTTTCCTCCTAATGGTCTGCCCCAAGAGCAGCGCGATTGGCTTGGCAGT
>CANBFZ010000044.1 GCA_947367725.1 uncultured Eubacterium sp. | reverse complement strand
AGCTGAGGAGCTGAAGCACAATGTCGGCAATGAGCACGCCGGTGAGGTCCCGGTCCTCCCGGGTGTCCAGCAGGGGCATGTCCAGCACCACGATGGCCACCCCCTTCTCCTTGGTGAGGCTGGCCCACTGCTCCAGAATTTCGTCATAATTGCGGCCCAGGCGGTCGATGCTCTTGACCACCAGCACGTCGCCGCTGCGCAGGGAGCGCACCAGGCGCAGGTACAGGGGGCGGGCGAAGTCCTTGCCCGACTGCTTTTCCACCACGATGTGTTCCGCAGGCACACCGAACTCCCGCATGGCATACAGCTGCCGGTCCTCCTTTTGGCTTCGGGTGGATACTCTCACATAACCGTAGGTTCTCCTTGACATGCCTGGTCCTCCTTATGAAATATGTAGAATATCCATGAATTTTATCGAAAACCGCCGGTTATGTATACCGTTTGGCGGAAAAAATCTGAAAAGAGTCTGCCGAACCCGATTCGGCAGACTCTCACTTTTTCTGTTTTTTTGTGCGGGACAGTGCGGAGTTGTGGACCGAAAAGCATACTTTTTGAGCAATATTTTTTTCTTTCAAAAAAATTTCAAAAAAGCCCTAATCTTTTTGAATTTGCGGCCGATTAGATAATTAAGCGCGGCGAGAAAGCCGTGTGCACAAAGTATAGGTTTTGATCCGTCATTTCACCATTCTCATCACTTTGCCAGGACCAGCAATACAACACATCCTCGTAGATATCCATTAGATTGTTGCACTTTGTTTCACAAAGCAGCTGCTTTTCTCCAGTCTTCATATCATATTTCCAAATCTTATCCTCCCCTTCTTGTGCAGTGTAAAGAAATTGGTCTTTGATCAGCACCTGATGCAGTTTGTTATTTTTACATCGATACAATTCCTCTTTCTCACCGGTTCTCATATCAAACAGGATATAAACAGATTCCGAAGCAAGCAGCGCCTCCCGCATCTTATCATCGTCTTCCATCTCTTGTTCAGTTAATGCATGGTCATATTGCAAATAACTGATTACCAGCTTGTTATCATAGCATGCCGTAATCCCCCCATCTAATGTGAGTTCGCAGATCTTTTCTGCGTCCCAGCGGTCTGTATCCACTCGAATCAGCTGTCGATCCACAGCGGTTGTCTTTGTCGTCTGCGCATCCAGTTTTTCATTCTGCAGTTTCTTCATAATAAAATAAAGACCGCTGTCATCGTACAGCACCGTATCTTCCAGCGTCATTCCTTTTTCAAATGTAAACACCTTTTCCCGTTCTGTACCGTCTGGTTTCATTCGATAAAGTGCCGCCGGCGCCGACGCAAGCGTATCATCTACAGAGATGCCCTCGTCACTTTCAAAGACGACACTGGTGCTCCCATCATCGTCATAGTCATGACTAAATAAATAAAGATAGCCCTGGTAATAAAACAGGGAATTTCCTGTCTGATATTCTTCCTCATTGATATAAGACGTACACGCCTGGGTATCATGCTTGCAGCCGGGACTGTTACAGAGATAAACCTCCTGTTTCCCTGCATAATCAATATACATCAGGTGTCTTCTATCCTCCGAGAGATAATAGTAGCCATAATCTGTCCCACAGTCTTGATAAGTAGAACCCGTCGTCAGCAGCGCCAAGTCTCCTTTTACACTGGCATGAGCTCCTGCACCGCTGCCACCCGCCGTACGCGCACCGCTTCCGCAACCAGTCAGACTGCACAAAACCAAAAGTGCTATAACCAGTCTAAATCTGCCTTTTCTCTTCATAAAAAAACCTCCTTACACAATGTTGCATAAGGAGATTGTAAAAAAGAAAAGTCAAAAATCTGTCAACTCTTCTGTATTTTCTTTGACTAAAATGCAGATGTCAGCCCGCGCGCCGCCGCCATAATCGTTGCCCAGCACCAGTGCACCACCGTGTTTTTCACAGAGAATCCGACTGATGATCAAGCCAATCCCCATATGGCTGTCCTCCTGTCGAATGGATAAATTGTACCCATTTTTTACTTTTAAAATTTCCGATGGGAACCCAGGTCCATCGTCGACAATGGAAATCTGCAGCATTTGTTCGGAAAGACTGGCTGAAAAGCGGATCGTCTTCTTTGCAAACCGCATGGCATTGACAAAAATATTTTCCAAAATCCGATAAAGAATCTGACTATCCAGCATCACCGAACAATGGTGGATCGGTAAATCTACTTCCACGGTAAGTCCACGCTGCTTCGCACTATAGGAAAAATCCTCCGCCATATCTGAAAGCAGCGACGGCAACGCGCAGGATTTACTTGAAATCTCGATATCATCAAATCGCTGGATATCCTGAATGGATTCTGTATAACGACTGAGCCTTTTGGCTGCACTGGAAAGGTTGGGTAATGTTTGCGTCAGTGTTTCATCGGTTAGTCTGCCGCTTCGCAATTTTTCCTGTAAATGTTCTGTATAACCTAAAATAATCGCGATGGGATTTCGCAGATCATGGGCGAGAGAAGCCTGCAGCATGCGTCGCTCTTCCAGCATGTGCCAAAGTTGTTGATTATTTTCGTACAAAATCTGCCGCATGGTTTCAAAGGATCTGCAAAGTCCACCCATTTCGTCCTGGCTGTCATATGTCACCGCAAAATCCAGATTTTTATCCGCAATATGCTCTGTGGCTGTCTGCAGAATGCTAATCGGCGGCTGCAGCTTGTGCCGATAAAACCAGATCGCACAAAGCAACGTACTTAAAATAGAATAGAACGCTGGCAGCAGAACTTTACATGCAGAAAGAGCCGAATAAGCGGCCTTTCTCTTCGGCGACAAAGAATCATAACGCCTTTCAATTTTCTCTACTGAATAAGTTGTGACCTCTTCTCCCATTTTAATAAGATAGGTATCAATCTGCTCCTGCAGCGTAGGCACCTCTGTTTCCTCTCCAAACGCAAGGCGCAACGTCATGATCCGTTCTGTATCTTGTCCGTCGACCGTTAATACGTGCAGCAGTACCTCATCGGCATCCGGCAAAATCATTTTCTGCAGCCTGTCACAGCCCCAAATTGTTGCAATAGAAAGACTTGCAATGATAAAGACTGCTGTCAGCATCAGGCACATAAACGTACGCCGCAGGGACTTTTTCGCGATATGTTTCTCTAGTTTTTCTTTTTTCATTTATTCCACCTGTACCCCATGCCCCATATGGTTTCAATAAATTCCCTACCGCATGTCTGCATTAGTTTACTGCGGATCTTGCGGATATGTTCTTTGATGACAGCACTGTCACCATCTGCTTCCAGCCCCCACACTTCCTCATAAATCCGTTCTCTATCAAAGACCTGATTGGCATTTCTCAAAAGAAATTCTATGATATCAAATTCCCGTCTGGAGAAAGAAATTTCCTGTCCTGCAAAAGTTACGGTATGTCTATTCAAATCTACCATCAGATTCTGCGAAGTTAAAAGTGACATCTTTTGTCCACTTCTGGCATCCCGGCGCAGGTGTGCTTCCACTCTAGCTGAAAGTTCCGCCAGGCTGAACGGTTTGGTGATATAATCATCACCGCCAATGGACAGCCCATTGACTTTATCCTGTTCTGTAATGCGTGCAGTAAGAAACAAAATCGGACAGGTCACATGACACCTGATCTGTCTGCAAAATTCTAACCCATCGATGCCTGGCATATTGATATCCAACAGGATTAAATCTGGTTCCACACCTAAAAGTGCCAGCGCTTCCCTGCCGTCTGCCGCTGTATATACCAGATATCCGCTTTCCCGAAAATGTGTCTCCAGCAGCTCTATCAAACTGCTCTCATCGTCCACAATTAAAAGTTTCTGCGTCATGGCTTTCTCCTCGTTTTCTCATACTTTTTTCATTTTACCAGAAAAAAGTCAAGATTTTGTCAAGGAATCAAGAAAAAACGGTTCGCCTGGTGTTTTTTCACCGGCGAACCGCTGTTCCTATGCTTTAGTCATCCCAATCGTCGTCATCATCATCGTCATCCCAGTCGTCATCATCCCAGTCATCATCATCGTCGTCAATATGCTCTTTATCCCAATCGATAATCACACCGGAAGACGCATTGATTTCAAATTCATATTCATAGTTGCCTAAAATGGCTTCGCCCTCGTAGACATAAATGCCGTCATCCTTTTCCAGCTTCAGCTTTACAATTGTCGCACCTGGAATTTTTGCCAAAACAATAGATTTTGCTTTTTCGTAAGAAATTCTGCCGTTGTCATCGCTGCCGCCACTGGTGCCGCCCTGCGAATTGTTGCCGGTACTTTGATTTCCGCCGTCAATATTTCCATCGTGATGGTCATCATCCCAATCATCGTCGTCATCATAATCGAAATAAGCATCATGCTCATTTTCCAGCGTTACTTTGCCAGTTTTAGCATCTACGATATAGTCGTACTCTTTCCCATCTTTTATGAGTTCTACCTCATAGTAGTAATTTCCCTTTTTCTTTTCCAGGTCGATATCTTTGACAAAGCCGCCGCCTGCAGCTTTCAGCACAGCTTTTTCTACCTCTTCGTAAGAAAGGAAATCTCCTGTTTGGTCATCATTTTTATCATCAGACGGAATTGTAACCGCTGTACCAAATTTAATGGTGCTTTCCAAAATTGCGCCAGTCACCGGATGCACATCGGCGTCACCATAAAATTCATTGGATTTAAAATCTGCCTCATACGCATATAATCCATTGTCTTTATTCAGCGTTACTTTAACACTTGTCACACCGTCAAATTTTTCTTTTATAATTTTCTCAACGTCAGCTTCTTTCAGTTCGACTTTTTCTGCCCCTAAGTCATTGTCCAACTGACTTTCCACTTTTTTCACTTTCTTCGTGTTCTTGCTGACTTCCACTTCAAAGCCTTCGGCGTTGGCATCATCATGAAACATGACTTCATATTTGTTTTCTTCTTCTTCGCTGGTGATAAAAGTGGCGGTTGCCGGCACATATCCTTTCGCAATTTCCTTTGCCTCGTCCAATGTCAAGGCAGAAGAAAACGATGTAGATACGACAATCGCACCAATGAGTACCACTGCCACAACTGCGGCGATCATAGCCGTTTTTTTATTCATGAACTTGTTCATGGTTTCCCTCCTGTAAAAATATTTTTGTATCTCCTTATTATCTGTCTGTATGGGTAGAATAACCCGTAAAAATGAAAAGAACATGAAAAAGGAAAAAATTTTTTCGTTTATTGCACCGCATCAGGCAGCGGTATTTCATACACACCTTGTTTTTTTGTAAAAATGAAATATAATAAAGATGTATTATACGTGAATCAATATGGAGGAATTCCTGATGAAATTACTCATTGTAGAAGACGAAACAAGACTTTGTCAAACTGTTTCCAAGCACCTAAAGGCAGAAGGCTACGCGGTAGACGCCTGCCATGACGGCGCTGATGCACTGGATTATATTGCAGGCACAGAATATGATGCTGTTATTTTAGATATCATGCTGCCGGGACTGGACGGAATTTCTGTGCTGAAAACCATGCGCAGCCGCAAGGTAAAAACACCGGTATTGTTGCTTACTGCAAAAAGTACCATTGAAGATAAGGTTGCAGGGCTGGATAGCGGCGCTGACGATTATCTGACGAAACCTTTCTCTCTGGAAGAACTTTCTGCAAGAATTCGCGTGATGATCCGAAGAAGCGGCATTGAACGCGTGGACAATATGATTTCTGTAGGACCGCTTACCCTGGACATCAATCGAAAAATTGCAGTTCGCGAAGGGAAAGAAATTCCTCTTACTGCAAAGGAATTTGCGATTTTGGAATATCTGATGCATAACAAAGGCATCGTGCTGTCCCGGGAGAAAATGATGCATCATATCTGGAACTATGATTATGAGGGCAGCAGCAACATCATCGATGTCTATATCCGCACCCTGCGCGGCAAAATCGATGCAGATTTTTCGATGAAACTGATTCAGACTGTACGCGGTCTGGGTTATGTCATAAAGGATGAGACATAAACTATGAACATGAAACATACTTCTATCAGAAAGCGGGTCACGCTGTATTATTCTCTGATATTGATCTTTATTACATTACTTCTAGCTGGCGTTTTTCTTATCACAGCCAGCAGACAGGTACAAGTGGTTTCTAAAGATACCGTCATGCGCGCCGTGCAAAATGCTTTTGATGAGATCGAATGTAAAAACGACGTCATACAGATAGACAGTGACTTTGATTCTTACAGCAAAGGAGTTACACTGCTCATTTACAGTGAGGAAGGCAGACTGATCAAAGGTTCTACGCCCCGTGACTTTCCATCCAAAACTCCACTGCAAAATGGCGATCATCAGGAGTTCGACTCTGGGGAAGACATCTGGTTGATTTATGATTTATATCAGACTTACGAAAACGGACAAGGCATCTGGGTCAGGGGTATTTATGCCATGGACAGTTCCCTGCAGACTTTGCGTACTGTCATTTATCTTTCCTCCATCGCGCTGCCACTGCTACTTGCCGCTGCGATTTTAGCTGGACGAAGGATTACAAACCGTGCATTTGCACCGGTGGCAGAGATTATTGCCGCAGCAAATTCCATCGGAAGCGGCAGGGATCTTTCCAAACGGCTGCCCCAGGGTGAAGTCAAAGATGAACTTTATGACCTGTCGCAGACGTTGAACGATATGATGGAACGGCTGGAAAATGCTTTTCTTGCAGAAAAAGAATTTTCCTCTGACGTTTCTCATGAACTGAAAACGCCAATCTCTGTGATGCTTGCAGAATGCGAATATACCTTACAGAAAAACCGCAGTGTAGAAGAATATAGGGAATCGATTACCACCATTGAAACACAGTGTCACCGCACCATGTCACTCATTCAGCAACTTCTGCAGATTTCCCGTACCATCAATCTGGAAGACGCTATGGAACGGGAGGCTTTTGATTTGTCGATCTTATGTGAAAGTATCGTCGGTGAACTATCTCTAGTTGCAGGCGAGAAGGATGTACATCTGTATGCTGACATTACACCAAATGTGGAGATAGAAGCCGATGAAACCCTGCTAATGCGCATGATCATGAATCTGATTACCAACGGCATCAAATACCGACGTTTCGATGCAGATCCTTATGTAAAACTGACTCTAGTCTGCGGTGAAAACATTGTAATTACAGTGGAAGATAACGGAATCGGAATAAAAAAAGAAGACCTGCCGAACATTTTCAACAGGTTTTATAAAGTCGATAAAGCCAGAACTGCAGAAGACGGCAGTTTCGGACTGGGTCTTTCTATGGTCAAATGGATTGCCGAAACCCATGGCGGCAGTGTCATCGCCGAAAGCGTCTTTGGGCAAGGCAGTAAGTTTACAGTTGTACTGCCGAAAGGTACGAATTAAGCTAATTTTAGGTTGCGTTATGGTACTTTGACCCTTTCAGGTCAGTTTACCATAACGTTCCGTACGAACAGATAGAAAAGTTATGGCAGGATTCACGCGCATCGATAAACTGCCATAACGATTGTAACGCTTTCTAAATAATAATTTTCTGTAAAGCATCCTCAAGTTCAGGGATATCTTTTGTTAACGTCTCCCAAACAATCTCGAAGTTAATATGATCATAATCATGTGCATGAAGATTACGCATCGCCTTGATTGCATACCAAGGGATTTTTGAATGCTTTTCTAAAAACGCTTCACTTAAACGAGAAACAAGCTCTCCAATCTGGATAATGCACATATTACAAGAATATTGATATGAGATATCAGTTTAATATAACTCATAATTCCTCCCATATTTATCCATTAATGCTTCAATATCTTTGCAATAATTAAGCATTTTTCGGATCGTTATGACATCATCCATTGGATCTTTTTTCATACAGTAAAATCTCCTCTCCTGTAATTTTACAATAATATAGATGTCTAAATTAGCAATCTATATTATTGTAAAATAACTGTATGTATATTTTATTTATTTATAAACTTAACATTTCACTATATAATGTGTAGATATTTTAGATTATTCTCTATGCCCCCATGTATAATACGCATAACCTTCTATTCTGTTTTTCTTATCTTGTATCATTACATTTTGCAAATACAAATCGCCTAAAGCTTGCATTTTTACAAACCCCTCTGAGGAAGATCTATAATAATTTTTCTGCATTGATCACATCTGAACGCTTCTATTTTGGCAACATCTACTCCCGTGGCAAGAGTTACTTCCCCTTCTTTTTCGTACAATGCCCATCGCCTTTTCCCCTGCTCACTCCATGCAAGCCTACGAAGGCCCATGAGCTTTCCCGATGTCATTGTATTTTTACAAAATGGACATTGCATTTAAAACCTCCTAGCTAGAGTATATTCTTGTTACTCTATATTTTAACGCATAGTCAAAATATTTATATGCACCACTACTACTCCTCGCATAGTAATTCAATCTGTCTTTATAGACAAAGCGAGCTTCACCAGCGCTACTATGAGAAATTTGATATCCGTTTTTATGCTGCCATCTTTTAATTTCAATCTTTGAACCCACAGAAAGAGGATGATCTGATTGAAGCGTAGTTGCAACACCTCCAACAAATCCTGTTGCAAGACTGGTTAATGTGCCTGCCACAGCTCCCAAATTAGAAACTCCCAATACTCCACCTGTAAGAATCGTTATAATCGCACCTATTGTCAAACTTTTTACTGCCTTGTTAAAGTCCACATTTACTCCATATGTATTAACAAAAACAGAGTAATCATCTCTTGTTGTACCTGAAGGCGGTGAGTCTACATACGCCGTTTTATTATAATGCTTTCCCTGTGGTTCTATAGCCTGTTGACTTCCAACAAATGCCCCATCTTCTGAAATAGAATCACTTTCTATGAAAATGCTCACCTCTTCGCCATCTAATAAAAATGTTCCGTCTGCTTTACTTATAACAATATTTTCAAGATCCCCTTCTTTAAAATAATATTTTATATCTCCGTTTGCAAAAAAGGTTTCCTTGACATAACCTTCTACACCATTTTTAAAAGTATAGGCGTATTCAATATTTTCACTGTTTTTCTCTAGGACAGATATTTTTGTGCATAATGTATTTAATTCTGGAATAATCATTGCATCAAGTGTATCAACCTTTTTAACAAAACATCTGTTTTCAAAACAAGCGTTTGTCGTTTCATTTACATTTAAACACTCTACTGCAAATGTAGTTGTTCCCATTCCCAGAACCAAGGACAGTATAAGCACCATACTAATTAACTTTTTCATTTTAATCTCCTTTCTGCTACATCTATAGCTTGACTTTGACTGCTCTGTAGATTAAAATAGAATTAGAGTTTTTCTTAATATATGTTTTGTGCTTGCATTCACGGCGTATTTTTGAAAAGCTTTTTTTTATTCTAGAGAACAAGCTTTTGATTTTGCCTTTTCTCTTTTTCCCAATCCCCATTTTGAAAGCG
>CANBFZ010000043.1 GCA_947367725.1 uncultured Eubacterium sp. | reverse complement strand
AGCTATCTGGCAGAGTTGTTTTGACAGATAGCTTTGTTTTAGATTTAAAGCGATAAAATGGATTTGATTTACGTTTCAAACTTTGCCGTAGATTATAAGTGTAAAAGTGTTGACATATGAAAAAAATTGATAATATAAAAATATCAGAAATATCATGCATAAAAATTAGTGAAAGGAGAAGGGTGAGATATGAAAAAAAGAATTTGCATTATGATTTTTATGTTACTGTTTATTTTTTGTAGCACTGGCTTTACTTATGCTAGCGATACATCGTTAGGCAGTATTGAGGCTGATGACTACATAACGGTTCCGGTCTATGATAGCTTTGAGGAAGCCGAAGAAGCAATGAAAGAGCAACAGAGTTTAGTTTCCTCGTATTCTGGCTCAGGTGGCACCTCAGAATGTACCATTAAACCCTATATTGTTCGAGATGCACCGTTTGGTACTTCGAGTGAGATTTATTTTGATATTAGCTCTGATTTTAGCATTAATGCAGTTCGATTCACAGAACTAATAGTAGAAAGTGAGTATTTAGGAATTAACTATTTAAAAATGAAACCTAAATCGGGATCAACATATTGTACTTTTAATACAGGAACAATTATGTATGGAAAAAGAACGATATGTAGAGACTTTGATATTCCGATGAGTGAAGATAGGGTTCGCGTCAGAACAAAGGGGATGGGTGTTTATAAAGTTACTTCTTCAATGTGGTTATCATGCCAATACCAGATTTCTGGATATTGAGCGGTACATTAGACGATGAAAAAGGGTAACAATGCTGCTGTATGTATAGCGCAGCAAACGGAAAAAAGCGATAGCATTGCAGAGCGATTAAAACCATATAAATGTAAAGTGAAACCGCATGCGTTTTGCTTTGAGGACTTTGAAAAAACCTTGCTTGATCATTTTGATTGTGAAGATATAACCAGGCTGGAAACGGCAAGAAATAGAAGACATCATCGAATCTTCAGACTGAACTATGAGCAGAACCCGTTTTTTAAAATAGATGGGTGTTTTCAGCCAGTTTTTTATCGCATTGTAAGAAATGAAAAGAGTGAAAAGCTGTTTGAAGAGCTGTATGCAGATCAAGAAATTACAGTTTATATAGAAAAAACATCGGGATATTTTGAAACAAATTCTAATCGGTTATATCGAAAACTCTGCATTGCGCGCGGTGTGACGCAGAAAGATTACGACAGCAACTCTGTCAAATTGCTGGATTTGTTAGCGATGATGAAGGAAGACGAAATGGAATGAAAAAATGTCAGCATTTATTGCTTCTGCCTGCGCGATTACCTACTATTGAGGTGTTTAAAAAATGTCCAAATTAGTTGCGAAGCGCCTTATTATCATACTTCTTGCGCCAATCGTCGTATGGGGTATTATATGGTGTTGCATAAAAGCCGTAGAGCCACTTAGCATACCCAGTGGATTATATGAACGAGAGGCGGTAGAGTACAGTCCGTATTTGATTGGAAAAAAGGTGCAGATTCCTTTGGGCCATTTTCAAATTGGATGTTGTCCGTCAGAGTATCATTTTGGTACAGATGCAGAAAGCGACGAGTTGATTGATTTGATAAAACGGCAGTCTCATGTTGCAGATGTCATAGACCTGGGCAGATGGAATGATGGATCAAGGCGATATCTAATTACAATGCAGGCTTTGGGCGGGGTCACCTATTTGGAACTCATTGATCTTCAAAAATCTGTTGATATGGGGGAGTGGTATCATCCTTTTCGCAGTAAGCATAGTTACGCATTCTTTGATTGCTCTGTAGCTGTTAAGAAAGATGAAGAATACTATGATGTTTTGTTTCCGCAGATTCGCAGGAATGAAAGTGGAGAACAGCTTATGAATGGCGAAGCAGAAGTGCTGAAAGCAGAGAGGTATCATGCGATACAAAAACCCGAAAATGCTTCGTATTCGAGTCTATTTGACTTTTTCCTGCGGTTCTATGAAGAATCTGCCCTTTACAAAGTTTTAGAGCATACGGACTCTGAAATAACAGTGATATTCAACCAGAAGGCGTTGGAACGCAATCCAAGTACCGTACCGGAACAATCCACTACTTTGGAGAGGGCTTATAAAGGCATGTTCAAAATATCTGTAGACGAGGCGGAACAGACAGCCTGCGTAACGATTTTAGACTGATAAAATAAAAGACACTTTCGGGTAGCTGAGCGTGTCTTTTTCTTTGGAATTTATTTCTAAAAAACTGTTCAAAAACATGTAAAAAGGTATTATAATAGAAATAACTGGATATGCAGGCAAGGCGAATTACCGTCCTTGCCTTTGACCATGAGAGAAGAGGAGAATAATATGGTTATGGATTTCATGAAAAAGCCTATTGCGGCGGCGATTCGCACAGAAAAGGATTTCAGCAAGGCGCTGCGTTCGGATGTAGATATGGTGTTTCTGCTGCATTCCAATATTATGACAGTCAATCAGTGTGTGAAAGAGATTCACAGCGCTGGCAAGAAAGCTTTCATTCATGTGGATTTTGCAGAGGGCATCGGAAAGGATCGGGCAGGACTGGAATTTTTAGCAAAACAGGGCGTGGACGGCGTACTGACGACCAGAACCAATATTGTGAAGCTGGCAAAGGAATTTGATCTGATAACCGTGCAGCGGTTCTTTATGGTGGACTCCCATTCTGTGGGTACGTCTGTTGAATCGATCAAAATTTCCAAACCGGATATCATAGAAATCATGCCAGGGATTATTACCAAGAAAATTAGAGAATTTTCCGAGAAGGTAGATATGCCTATTATTGCAGGGGGGATTGTGGAAACGATGGAAGAAGTTCGTGCGGCACTTGCAGCAGGTGCTACCGTGGTATCTACAGGAGAAGCGCAGCTTTGGACCACCAATGTGTGAGGAAAGGGAGGACATCCTATGAAAATTAAGTTTTGCGGTGCGTCATCAGGCGTCACAGGATCTTGTCACTTGCTGACAACAGAAAATCACAAAGTGCTTTTAGATTGCGGACAGTTCCAGGGTGGAAAGGCGCAGGAAGCGCTGAACAATGAGCCGTTTCCTTTTGAACCGTCGGAAGTGGAATGTGTCATTTTAAGTCATGCCCATATCGATCACTGCGGCAGACTGCCGCTATTAGTAAAGCGCGGATTCAGCGGAAAAATCTATTGCACAGATGCCACCGCTGATTTGCTGGATGTAATGCTCAAAGACAGTGGTTTCATTCATGAAAAAGATGCAGAATGGAAGAGCAAACGGGCGGCGCGTGCAGGTAAACCGCCGGTTGCGCCGCTTTATACTTATGAGGATGCGCTGAAAGCACTGGAATATGTAGAACCTGTCCTTTATGACCAGCAGATTGCGATCAATGATCATATGAAAATCGTCTTTAATGATGCAGGTCACATCTTAGGCTCTGCCATTACCGAGCTATGGGTAGAAGAGGATGGCAAGGAGTCAAAAATCGTATTTTCCGGTGATCTGGGCATGATGAATCGTCCGATTCTGCGCGATCCGACCATCATTAAAAAAGCAGATTATGTGATTATGGAGACCACTTATGGTAACAGAAATCACCCGGCAAACAGTACTAGCATCAAGTCTCTTTTGGATATTGTCTTAAAAACCGCAAGGCGGGGCGGTACGGTGGTCATTCCTTCTTTTGCAGTAGGCAGGACGCAGGAATTGATTTACGAGTTCAACAAGTTCTATGAGGAACACAGCGAATATAAGGAAGAGATGGATCAGCTGATGGTCTATGTGGACAGTCCTATGGCGACAACGGCAACGGAAGTGTTCCGAAAGAATGCGCAGGTGTTTGATGAGGAAACGAAAGCATATATTCTGCATGGAGACAATCCACTGGACTTTAAAAATTTGAAATTTACTAGAAGTACGGCAGAGTCTCAAGCGCTGAATATGGATAGAAGTCCAAAAGTCATCATTTCTGCCAGTGGCATGTGTGAAGCTGGAAGAATTCGCCATCATTTGAAACACAATTTATGGGATCCGAAATCCAGTGTCATTTTTGTTGGATATCAGGCAGAGGGGACCTTGGGAAAACTTCTGGTAGAGGGCGGCAAAGACGTGGTACTGTTTGGAGAAGAAATTCATGTGAATGCGGAAATCTATAATTTAGAAGGATTCTCCGGACATGCTGATCAAGATGGACTGTTTACTTGGCTGGCTGGCTTCAGGCAGAAACCGAAACAGATTTTTCTGGTGCATGGCGAAGAGGACGCTAAGAAAGATTTCGGCAAACTGATCCATGAGAAGCTGGGTTATGAGCCGGTAGTGGTGCTGGGCAATTCTGCATTTGAACTAGATATGAATACAGCGCAGATCGTCAATTATGAAACAGCAGTGACAGAAGCAGCAGAAGATGAAGAAATTCAGAATGTGAGACGGCAGATTTCCGAAATTCATAATGGCATCGAAAATATTTTATATAATACGGATTTAGCTATGGGAAGAAATATTTCCCAGGAAAAACTGATCAAAATCAACAATATCGTGCAGGAACTTGCTAAGGCAACTATGGTGCTTGGTTCTGCAGTGACTGAGGAAGACCGATGAAAAAAGTAATTGTGATTGGCATTGCCGGTGGAACTGGTTCCGGCAAGAGCACCTTGATTCATAATATTAAGAAGCAGTTCAGCGATGAGATTACCATATTGAGTCACGATTTTTATTATAAAGCCCATCACGATATGACTTATGAAGCACGGTGTCTGTTGAATTATGACCATCCGGATGCTTTTGACACGGATTTGATGATTGATCATGTCAAAGCGCTGAAAACATGGCAGACCATCGAGCGACCGGTGTATGACTTTACCATACATGACAGGGCGGAGGAAACGGTGGTGGTGAAACCTTCTAAAGTTGTGGTGGTAGAAGGCATTTTGATTTTTGAAAATCAGGCGTTGTTAGACCTTTGTGATATCAAGGTATTTGTGGATACAGACGCGGATGTACGCATCATCAGACGGATTTTGCGGGATGTGCGGGATCGAGGCAGAACGCTGGAATCTGTGGTAACCCAGTATCTCACCACGGTGAAGCTGATGCATGAGCAGTTTGTGGAGCCCAGTAAGAAAAATGCAGATATTATAGTGCCGGAGGGCGGTTTTAATATGGTGGCGCTAGACATGCTGAATCACAGAATCAGAGCACTGCTGCAGGAGGAAGAAAAACAATGAACGATTTAAAATTAGTCCTGCTGGGTTTTGGTAATGCCGGACAAGCCTTTGCTAAAATGTTGACTGACAAGCAGGCGGAAATTCGCGCGGTTTACGGCAGAGGCGTAAAAGTGACTGCCATTGCGACTGCATCAAAGGGCACTATTTTGTGTGAGACAGGGATTGATCTTGTAAAAGCGTGTGCCGATATTGACCGGGACGGCACGTTTGCAGATGATACGCCGGGGCTTTGCAGCTTAGACGCACTTGCAGTCATTGAAAAGGCAGACTGTGATGTGATATGCGAGCTGACGCCATTGAATATTTTTACGGGCGAACCTGCGATTTCTCATATCAAAAAAGCCTTTCAGTTTGGCAGACATGTCATTACAGCAAATAAAGGACCGATTGCTTGGGCATTTCAGGAATTGCGGGAAATTGCCAGAGAAAAGGGGTTGTGCTTTTTCTATGAAACTACCGTGATGGATGGCACGCCGGTCTTTAATCTAGTGGAACATACTTTGAAATTCTGTCGTGTGACAGAAGTATCTGGCATTCTAAACAGTACTACCAATTATATTCTCGAAGAGCTGGCAGCAGGGAAAGATTATGATGAAATTCTTGCTGCCGGAAAGAAAATTGGCTTTATTGAAGCGGATCCTGCCATGGACATTGAAGGGTTTGACGCAGCGGCAAAGGTGACTGCGCTTTTGAATGTGCTGATGGATGCGGGCATAACGCCTGATGATGTGGAACGAACTGGGATTGAAAATATTACAGCGACAGACATCAAAGCGGCGGCGTCCCGTGGCAAAGTAATCAAACTGTTATGCAAGGGTAGTCGCAAAGACGGCAGCATACATGCCAGTGTAAGTCCTGTGGAAGTGGATCAAAATGATAGCCTTGCATCTATTGACAGTACTACTTCGATTGTCTCTATTACGACGGATTTGATGGGCAAGCTATCGGTCATCGAACATGCGCCAGAGATTGAACAGACAGCATACGGTATTTTTGGCGACGTCATACGGGTATTAGATGCAGAAAAATTGTGATTAAAGGACACAAAAGAAATGAAAGAAAAGATAACAGAAAAAAAGTGGTTTGTATATGCCTTGGTACCTGTCTGTGCGTTGATGTGGGGACTTTCTTATCTGGGAACTTCAGTGACGCTGAACCATCTTGCAGTCATGGAACTGCTGGCACTCCGCTGGACGGTTTCTGCAGTATTGTTTCTGGTACTGATTGCCTTTGGCATTGTCAAAGTGCGCTTTCAAGGAAAAAATATCAAGATGGTGCTGCTGGTGGGGATTTTACAGCCTTGCATTTATGCGACCTTTGAAACCCTGGGGGTGAAATACACCAGCACGTCAGAGTCTTCTATTTTCATCGCCACGATTCCGTTGATGGTGCTTTTAATCAGCGCAGTTGTACTGCGGCAAAAGACCAGCAAACGAACCATTGGGGCGATTTTTCTGGCGTTTGTAGGGGTGATCGTCTGCGTCTACTTTTCCCCGGACTTTTCTTTAAGCGGAAAAGGATTGGGATATATGTTTCTGATTGCTACGATTATTGCAGGGGCATTATATACTCTCTCCAGCAGTAAAGCGTCAGCAGAATTTGATGCGCTGGAGATTACCTTTGCGATTTCCGTGATGGGTGCAATCTGCTTTAATGCCATCAGTTTTGCCATGGGAAACGGTGTACGCGGCTATGTGCTTTGTTTTAAAGATATGACGGTGCTGGCAGGCGTTCTGTTTCTGGGCATCTGCTGTTCTTGTCTTTGCTATTTGATTTTCAATTATGTGCTTGGAAAGTTGCCCGCTACCATTGGCACCAATCTGGTTGCAAATTCGGTGACGGCTGTAGGCGTGCTATCAGGCTGCGTTTTTGCAGGAGATCCTTTTGGTTGGTATACCATCGTTGGGGTGGCGCTTACGATTACAGGCGTATGTCTATCGTCTACAGGTGGGCAGGAGGCATAGCCATTTTCTTATTGGATGAAAATGCGTTTCGTAACAGAGAAAGCTGGCGAAACGCTTTTTTTGTGCAGATGATGGAGACGCAGGTATTTTTTATGAAAAAGATTGACATAATATGTAATTTATGGTAAAAAATAAGAAGAGGTTTCGGAAAGAGGTGATTATGTCAAGAGAATGGCAGCAGACGAAGTATAAGGAACTCGTGATGCCCGATGCGGTGTATTATCAGTCGGTTTGGGCGGTCAGAGATTTAGAGCGAATGGAAAACAGACTTGCAGAATTAGAACAGTCGGAATTTGGAGGCGGCACCAGTATTGTCAGCGATCGACCCAATCATTTTGTGCTTTATCGGCCAACAGAAGAGAAAGCGTTGGAACGGACAGTACTGCGAGAGCGAATTCGGGGCATTCATGCGGCGCTGGCGCTGGTGCCGGAGGAATACCGGTCCTTTATTCTGAGCAATCTGATCTTGAAAAATTCGGGAAAAACATTTCCAGGCAAGCTGTGGCGGTATTGGAAACAAAAGTTTCTTTATAACGTTGCGAAGAATTTGTCCATCATGTAATGAAAAATAGAAAAAAATTATAAAAATGTTAAAAAAAGTATTGTAAGGGGAGGAAAAATGTGTTAATATGATAGTGAGGATAGATAGAGGTAAATGGAATCACCAACAGAGGACCGCCAGCAGGCGGTCCTTTTTCTATCCCTTGTATTTTGACAAGCAGAAACGTACAAGATGCTTTGCAGACAGAGAAGAAAGGAGGAAACAGTTGAATAAAGGAAAACGAATCATTGGAATTGTACTGATTGCCGTCAGCCTTGCGGCATTAATTTCCTGGGAAAAGTGGGGAAAACAGGCGCTGCTTTATGATGATGTGCTGGTATGCAGCAGAAATATTTCCAAAGGAACGATTTTGCGAGAGAACATGTTTACGACGGTAAAGATGGAACTTTCCGAGAAAGACTGGCTGACACCGGCAGAGAAAGATGCGCTGATTGGAAAAGAAGCGGGCGCTTTTATTCATAAGGGTGTGCCGCTGTTTCAAGAGTATTTTGCACAGACAGAACTTTCAACGGGCAGTGCAAAGGGGAAATACGTTTTGACCGTACCTGGGGAATGGCTTTTTGCAGTACCAGAAGCCCTCAGGCGCGGAGACAGGGCGTATTTTTTTCTTGGCACGAAATTTTTGACGGATGCGCCGGTTTCAGCCGTTTATACAGAGCGTCGCAGCCTGGATATTGTAGTGACCAGAGCGCAGGCACAGATGCTGTCAGAGGCCGTAAGCGGCGGTGAAAAATTTGTGCTGGCGTATCATTAGAGGAGGAAGCATGAAAAAAATTATTGGATTTTTTGGCGGTGACAGTCAGGTAGGCACCACTATGCTGGCGCAGTCCCTGGCTGAAGTGCTGCAGCAGAGAGGAAAGAAAGTGCTTTACCTGATGGGAAGCGGGAAATTTGGAGATGAGTTTCTGCCATTGAGCGGCAGGCATTCTCTGGATGATCTGAAAGCCGCAGTGCGAAGTGGAAAGGTGACAGCAGAGGATGTCTATCAGAATATAGAAGAAGTCAGAGGCATTTCCGTTTTACCCGCAGTGAGAAACCCATTAAGCGCTAGCTATTTTACAGAGCGTACTTATGAAATTCTACTGGCAGAAGTGCAGGGGGATTTTGAGTATGCTGTGATTGATGGAGGCAGTGATGCAAATCTGGGAATTACCATTTCCGCATTGAATATAGCGGATTACAGATTTTTCGTGACGACCCAGCAGTCCAAATCTATTAAAAGACTGGCGATGCTGCAGAAAAATATTGTACAGCCGCTGCAGTGTACAGGCGATTTAATAATCAACAAATATCAGAAAGACCCGGCTTTGTTTCTGAAAAAAGAGATTTTATCGCTGTGCGAGATGGAGACTGCGTTTATCGTACCTTATGTGGAATACGGCTGGCAGGCAGAGATGGAGAGCAAAAGTCTTTTGCGGTATGGAAAGTTTTCCAAAGGTATCAGCGCCATAGCAGATGTATTTGAACCTGGGTCACAGAAGGAGGGTGTATGGAAAAAACATTTTCTTTAGAGCAATATTTACATCATATGATGCAGCATGCAGATCCAGTTAAGACAGAACCCATGGAGCAGTTTCAGCAGATTTGTGCAGTGGTAGAGCGAGAATTTGATAAGGAGTGGGATGAGACAGACGATTTGGCAAAGAACCGGAAATTGGAACGAGAAAAGAAAGCGATGATGGGATTTTCCGAGGAAACCACGTTCTATAAAGAGAAAATTAAAGAAATTTTACGAGAAAAGAACTTAACTGGCAGTTGGCATCCGCCCTGGTATCCTGATTTGGCAGAAG
>CANBFZ010000042.1 GCA_947367725.1 uncultured Eubacterium sp. | reverse complement strand
ATAACGGCTGTACACACCTGCCTGAATCGCAAACAGCGTATTCGGATATCTGATGTGAGACACCAGTTCTTCCGGCATCTGCTCCATATCTTTAAACAGTTTTGGATAAATCTTCTGGAACGTTGCAGCAATCGGATCGTTCTCATCTACGATGTAGAAGTTCACATCACCGTTGTAAGCGTCGATGACCACCTTTACAGAGTTTCTGATATAGTTTACATCTCCGTTCTTTCCTGTATACGGCTCAGAATACGGATAATACGAACTAGTCGTATACGCATCCAGCATCCAGTACACTTTTCCGTCAGCAATCACAGCATAAGGATCTCCTTCGTAGCTGAGATACGGCATGATCTTCCGTACACGTTCTACCACGTTTCTGTTGATAATAATTCTGGAATCGCTCTTAATATTCGAGGAAACCAGCAGTTTCATACTCTGCTCTTTGATCGCGAACATGACACGGTTCAGCATGTTCAGCTTGATCCCGGCATCGCCTTCGTACTTATTGTACTTATTGGAACTGCCGTCAGGATAGTCAAATTCTTCTTCACTAGTGTTGACCAGAATATAGTCGTTGGTCATTTCTCCAAAGTAAATTTCCGGACGATCCACCTTGATTTCATCAATCGAAGACTGCGGCGGAATATTTTTGATCAGCACATCCGGCTGTCCGCTCTGCGTTACTGCATCGACTCTAGACAGCGCAATGCCGTAGCCATGGGTATATTTCAGGTGTCTGTTCAGCCAAGTATCCTGAATCTTTTCTTTATCAATTTCTCTGGTTGCCAGATACGTCTGGGTGTATTCACCGTTGACCATATACCGGTCCACATCCACATCGTTAAACTTGTAGTACTGTTTGATACTCTGTGTCTGATTATAGAATGTATTTACAGGCTGATAATCGTTGATACGAATATTCTCAATGGTTTCCGTATTCTTTGCGATATCGCTGCTGGTCAGCGCATTGTCTGCCGCAAAAGATTTTACGGAGACATTATTGAGCTGATAAGCGTACTGGGTGTACTCGATATTTCTCTCTAAATATTTAGATTCCTTGTTGATTTCGTCAGGAGAAACAATGAAGTTCTGTACCAGATAGCCTGCACCGGTACCCAGCGCACCGACTAAAATCATAATCACCGGAATGGTGAAAATCTTTCTGAATTGCTTCTTTCTGATGTGATGTACCACAGTCAGCGCGCCTACCACTGCCAGCACACACAACACTCTGTATACCCAGAGGGTAATATTCACATCTGTAAATCCAGCACCATAAACTGCACCCGTATGCGTATGCAGCAGATCAAACTGCTTCAAGAAGAAGTTGATGCCCACCATCAGGAAGAACACAACCCCCAGGAAAGTCAACTGCCCAGATGCGATGTGCAAAAGTTGTTTGAAGTTATTATCATTGAATTCTTTTCTAGGTTTCGCCGGTCTTGCCTGCGCTTTTTTTCCGGTAAAGGCTTCAAAGATTTTATCAAACGGCGTACCGCCGCCCATCCCCTGGAACGGATTATCTCCGCCAGTATAGCGTTCTTCACTGTCGTAAGCTGGTTCTTCGGTCTGCTCTTCCTTGAACATATCCGGCGTATGCACCGACAGCAAAATCGAGTAGTAAAGTACCGTGACAATGATAATCAGAAGCACCATGCCGATAAACATTTCATTGAGCTGTTTCAGGAAATCCAACTGGAAAATATAGAACGAAATATCTAAATGAAACAGTGGGTCCTGAATATCAAAGCCGGTTGCATTGGCAAACTGCAAAATCTCAAACCACAGTGTGCTAACTGCATAAAATGCGGAGAATATGCCAAAACCCGCCGAAATCAAAGTTGTATAGCGGTTCAATTTTTTCATATCTGTCGCTTCGTGCGACGCAATTTTCGAGAAGTAGCCTTTCTTCAGCCGTCTTAAATAAATATTCATGATAACGGAGAGTACCACGAAAACAGGAATTCCTACTTCTAGCTCCGTCGTCAGCTGTTTTAGGAATACACTCACATATCCCATTTCCTTAAACCACAGCCAGTCAGTAATAAAGTTTATCAATAATAAAAACAGTGCCAGTATTATTACGATAAACATAATGATTACGCTGAGCCGTCGCTGCCCCTTGCTTTTCTTGTCCAAAATAAATCCTCCTAAATGTCTTTTATGTCTACAATCTTCATGTGCTTATTGACAGGCTCCATGTAGACAATCTGCTTTTCTGTAAACGCCTCAGCTGCACTGCTGTCCACTTTGGCTACAGAAACCAATATATAAAATCCTGCATTGCCGGCGCGGATTTCTCCGATTGCCAGCTTATTGATCCCATAGGATACCCCTTCGCCCTCTTCCAGTGCCGCAATGTCACTGTAGAAAGGAGAGGCATCATCTACAAAATCCAGGATATCATCGTTTTTTCCATTTATTTTATCGACCCATGCAGAATAGTACTGAATGACCGTTCCGATGATGTCTTCCCCATAGGAGACTGCATTGCCCTCGTCATCTGTATACCATGGCTTATTGACAAAAGTATAGGCATTGGCAAACGCCTCAAAACCATAGTCCTTACCGTCTTCAAACAGCAGATTCTGATCCTCTTCTATGGTTGCAAGGTTGACGCCCAGCGATTTCTTTTGGTCAATCAGCTGTGCGATTTCACTGAGACTAGGCTCTTGCTGCACTACAGGCGGTTCTTCCGGTTCTCTCTCTCCTGTAAAGAGCTGCAGAATCCGCTGATAACCACTGTCAATCAGCACGCCGGCTTTGGAATTGGGTGCAAACTGCAGAATGCCCACCGCTACTAGGTCTAGCGCAACAAAGAGGACAAGAATCGCCGCGATAATTTTCAGGGCTTTTCCCTTCTTCTCTGGCTCTTCCGGCGCACCATCATCGTCGTCATCAGTGCCAAAGACATCGTAAAAAGTAAGCCTTGATTTGTCTTTTTCTGCCTCCTCTTTCGCCGCTTTCCGGCTGGGGGGCAACTGCTGACGGTCAGCATCTTCCTCCGTTTCTTCTGGCAATTCCGCTGCCGCTTCATAAAGGTTAACGCTGCTTTCATATGCGTCTTCAATTTCCGGTTCCGCTGTCTCTGCGGACTGCGCTGCAGCAGCAACCTCGTCGCACTGCATCTCCTGTACTGGCTCTGCCTGCACAGGCGCCTCCGGCTCTAATTCTATATAACATGCTGGTGGGTTCGCCAGCTCCACACCTACATAAACAGTTTCTGTATCGCCCGCTTCCGTCTCTGCTGACTGCGGAGACCAATCTACCGCGTCCTCCGTCTGCGCTGGATCTGCTTCGCTGTACGATTCCGTCTCTTGACTGTCTTCTTCTGCCTCTGCTTTGATCGCCGCAGCCAAATCCCGATCACCTGGCAGGGTCCAGTCGAACTCCTCGTGTCTGCTGGTGCTTGCTGCCGCAGCATCCGATGATAACGACGCTGCAGCGGCTGCTTTCTCTGCCTCTGCTGCGAAAGGCGGTACAAAGTCCTGTTCGCGCTGAATCCGTTCGTACTCTTGATCCAAAAGCGCCTGAAATGCAGCATTCTTCTGGTTGAATGTATAGAATCTATCGATGCCGTCCGTTTTGCTCTCGCTGCGATGCATCACGCGAGTCGGCTCTTCAGCAATAGACGCATCCATCTCCTGAAACAGCGCTTCTTCTGAAACCGGCTGTGCCGCATCTTCTATTGCTCCCTCGTTGGATTGTTCTGACCAAACAAAGCCTTCTGGCGCTCCTTCTTTATCATCTGCTGATCCTGCCTGCTGCCGCTGCTCTGCCTGCGCCAATTCTCTTGCGAAAAGATTGCGCTGTTTTTCCTCCAGTACAGAATCCCAGTTAAAATCAATATCCTCTGTCTTTTTATTGTCTGTCGGGTACCCATCCAGATCCCAGTCAAAGTGTTCTGGTGCAACACTTCTCCTGATCATCACTTCTTCTGTTTTCGCTGCCTGTGCATCGGTCTGCTTAAAGGCAGGCACGAACGCATCTTCACCTTCTTCGACTCTGGTGCCGCACTTGCTGCAGAACTTGTCGTCAGCGCCCAGCAGTTTTCCACATTCTTTACAATACATCGCTGCCTCCTACCAAACTCTATTCTTTAATTTGTTCTTCTAATTCTTCTATGGTGTACGTTTTTCCTTTTTTTGAAACACAGCAATCTCTACTGAAATACTTCTTAGGCGCCTGCTGCTCGTCCAAAGTTGCAGCCGTCTCAGCCATCTCTGCTGCTTCCGCTGCTCTGGTCAAAATCTGCTCTGTCGAAGGTGCTTTCTCTGTCAGAGAAATTGCCTCGCAGGTGCCTTTGTCTGCTGTTCTGTTATCTATGTATATGACTTCGGATTTCTTTTCTTTCAGACTGCTGACCGCCGCGCTGATCTCGCTGACCGTATCATTGAGTTCAGAAAGCAGCTGTCGTTTCTTCTTTGCATGCAGCGCCGCCCGCATCAGCAGCACCGCGGCAAGCACGGTCAAACCCAGCACCATCAAAATCTCAATTGTCACTTGATGATTCATCATAAAATTCCCGAATTTTCCGATTGCATTCATGGCTTCTCCTCCTGATAGACTTCATAATATTATACACTAAAATTCCAGCGATAGCAAACGATATAGGCGACTTTTTCAACTTTTTCCCCACAAAACCATACAAAAAGAGCCGGATTCACAAGCTCTTTCATTTGAGAGATGATCAATCCGGCTCTTTCCGCTTGCGCAGAGATTAATATTCGTTCTTTTCTGCGTTGTTTCTCTGATCAGAATTCTTCTGGTTCTTCTGGTTATTCTTGTTGTTCTGCTTGTTGTTTTTCTGGTTATTCTTTTCCATGGTTTTCACCCTCCTTTTGTTTGTCAGGCTTAGTATGCGCACCCGCAAAAAAATTATAATTGGAAAATCTTGCACTTTGCTGATAAGTGGCGTAAAATGAGGACGAATCACACATTAAGAAAGGATTCTTTCATGCTGACGAATCTTATTTTTTGTCTCAATGCAACCATACCGCTATTCCTGCTTTTGGTGCTCGGTATGTTGTTTACAACTTGTCACATCTTTGATCAAGCTTTTATTGCAAAGCTGAATACGTTCGTTTTTCAGGTCGCCCTGCCAGTACTGGTCTTTTATGATCTGTGCCGCGAAGACTTTTTCACCCTCTGGGACAGTCGATTCGTACTGTTCTGTTTCATCGCCACAGCGCTATCCATTGCATTGACCATAGCTATTTCCTACCTGCTTCCAGACAAAAATACGCAGGGAGAATTTATTCAAAGCGCTTACCGCAGCAGTGCCGCCATTCTTGGCATTGCTTTGATTCAGAATCTCTACGGAAATTCCGGCATGGCGCCGCTGATGATCATCGGCTCAGTGCCCCTTTATAATATTATGGCTGTGGTCGTCCTCGCCGTATACCAACCAAAAGTAACCGATGCTGTGCCGTCCGCCCATGGACAAATTGCTGCCGCAAAGAAAGGCTTCCTTGTCTCTGCTGGAAAAGGCATTCTAAAAAACCCCATTCTCTGGGGCGTATTTCTAGGGCTTTTCTGGGCGCTGTTCCGCCTGCCTATGCCGCAGATTCTGGACAGAACCTTAGAAAATATCGGGCGATTGGCTACGCCACTGGGGCTTTTATCCATGGGCGCAGCCTTTGATATAAAAAAAGCGCTGAAAAGCGCTAAATCTGCCGGTCTTGCCGCCTTTATCAAGCTGGTGGGTCTGGGACTGATTTTCGTCCCGATTGCCGTTTTCATGGGCTTTACTGGCGACAAACTGGTTTCCATTCTCATTATGTGCTGTTCTTCCACTACAGTCAGCTGCTATGTCATGGCAAAAAATACAGGGCACGAAGGCACATTAACCAGCAGCGTAGTCATGCTGACCACATGTTTTCTAGCTTTTACGCTGACTGGCTGGTTATTTGTACTGAAAACACTAGGTCTGCTGTAAGAATACCTGCTCCCATCAGCATCCTGCCCACGCCACCACTTCCTGCCGCGTCGGAATCGAAGGCGCCGCGCCTTTTCTGCTGACTGCAATAGCAGCGGCTTTGGCTGCCAAATCAAGGGCAAAGGTCGCATCGGAAGTTTCCAGCATTCCTGCAATAAAATAGCCAGTAAAGGTATCTCCCGCCGCGGTCGTATCCAGCGCTTCCACTGGATAAATTTCCTGTACGTATACCGCCTGTCCCGCCTGATAACACGCACCGTCACCGCCCAAGGTCAGCACCGTTTCTGCCTTAGGATACAGCTGGTGCATTGCCTGTAAAACCTCCGCAGGCGCACGCTTTCCGGTCAGTTGCGCCCCTTCCACCTCATTGAGCAGAAACAGAGAAATTTTATGTAAATCACAATCGTGTAAATGCTCGTCAAAGGGGGATGGATTCAGCATGATGGTCATGCCTTTGGCATACGCCTGATCGATGAGATAAGCAAGGCAGTTGATCTCATTCTGCAGCAGCAGAATATCCCCTTTCCCAAACGTCTCCAGCACTGTATCGATATAAGTTTCTGTCATCGCCCGATTGGCGCCGCCATAGAGCAGAATACAGTTCTGTCCGTTTCGATCCACCTGAATCATAGCATGTCCGGTCTGTACCGGCAATACTTTTATCAAATCTGTATTTACCCCGGCATCTTCCAGCACCTGCCGCAGCACCGCACCGTCTGCACCAATACAGCCCGCGTGAAACACCTCCACGCCTGCCTTCGCTAATGCAAGCGACTGATTCAGCCCTTTTCCACCGCAAAATACTTGAAGCGCATCAGAAGCCAAGGTTTCACCAGGCGTTACCATATGCGCGACCTGATACACAAAATCCAAATTTAAAGAGCCGAAATTTAATACTTTCATGGGCGTTCTCCTGCTGTCTTACAAAATTCTTCTAAAAACCACGTCTCAAAGCCTGCGGCATCTACATCGACGCATACATTGACGTTGGCAGTTTTTTCGCCATTTTTCACGGCACGATAATCGGAGACAGTGGTGCCTGCTGCAATGCCTTCCGTCGCAATTTCGATAGACATCATCTCTGTCTGAAACAACGCCGGACGCAGCAAATAGGCTACCGCACAAGCGTCATGTATCATCAAGCCTGACGCCAGACTGCCGCCCCGATAGTGTACAAAGAGGGAATACAGCATATGCCCTGCCGGGCTGGCTTGGTCGATACGCTCTGCAGCCGCTCTGTGCAGCAGTGCTTTTCTGGTCACATGCAGTCCCAGCATCGTAATGGGCACACCCGAACCAAAAACAATGGCCGCCGCATGAGGGTCATTATAGATATTGAATTCCGCAGATGAGTTGGTATTGCCGCCGCAAAGCCCGCCACCCATGGTTACAATTTCAGCAATCCGCTCTTTTACCTCTGGATAGAGCCTGAAGAGAATGGCAATATTGGTATGGGTGCCGATGACAACCAGTGTGACCTTTTCTTCGCTTGCCATAATGATTTCCCGCATCGCTTCCACCGCGTGCTTTTCAAGCGGCGCTTTTGTCACAGGCGGAAATGCAAACCCGTCCATGCCAGTTTTGCCATGGACTTCAGGACACGGTTCTAGTTCTTTCAAAAGCGGCGCGCTGCAGCCCTTTGCTACAGGCACATCTACTTCTAAAAATTCCGTCAGTTTCAGCGCATTCAAAGTGGTTTTCTCCACCTCGACATTGGCGCCTACGGTACTCAAAAGTTTTACATCTAACTGTGGATTTCTGATGGCGATCGTAATGGCCGCCGCATCATCAATGCCTGGATCCGTATCAAAAATAATTGGTCTTGGTTTCATTTGTATTCTCCTTTACCTATTCCTTTTTACTTATCAGTTTTCCATCGCCGCACCGTCCCTATGTATGTTACGGCAGCAAATATGGATCATCGATCCCCAGCAGTTCCATCAACTGCATCACCGTTTCTTTGACCTGGGGACGCGTATTGTAATAGACAAAACTAAACCGCGCCATGCCTTGTTCTACGCCAATCAAAATGCCTTGCGCTGCCATATACGCTCTGATATCTTCCGCGGAAAAGCCTTCGGCTGCAATGGCAACTGCCGGTAGTCTGTCTCCCGGACCGTAGTCACCATACACACTTACCCCGTTCATCGCCTTTGCCGATTCATAAAAACGCTTCGCCAGCCGATGCGGCAGCATAGTAATGCCATACATCCCTGTATCCAGTAAAAATTCCAACGCGGCTGCCATTGCAATCAGTATCTTGTTCTGCGGTGCCTGCGCACATTCCATCAGCATTTCAAGTTGTGTTGTTTCTATACCGTCTTTTACACAAATCCCGCCGATTCCGGCAGGTCCCATCAGCATCTTTTCTCCTGTAAAACAGTATACATCGACGCCTGCGGCTTCCAAATTCACATCAATTGCGCCTGCGGTCAGACGCCCATCTGCTATAACAGGCAAATGCATACTGCGGGCAATGGTGCAGATTTTTTCTAAATCCGCTACATTTCCGCTGACACTACACCCATGGGCACACACAATGGCGCAGGTATCTGGCGCCACCAGCTGTTCTATCTGTGCATATTGCAGCCGCCCGTTGTATGCAGACGGCACCACACTGATGCTTACATCCAGCGCCTGCAAAACGGAAAGAATATCTGCCTGTGCATAACCGGCGATCACGACATGACTGCCTGGCTGCACAAAGGCACGAAGTGCAAGTTCCACAGCGCTGCCGCCGCTGGTTGTCAAATACACACGTTCCGAACACTTACAGTGAAATAGTTCTGACACCAATTCCCGCACGTACGCCGGATCTACAGGTTCCAGCGACTTCGCTGCCGGTTTGTAAATTGTTTTTTCCATATTATCTAAGTAAATCATAACTTTTCCTCTCTTGTTCGCTTCCCACCTCTGTTTCAATCCGTCCTTTGTCTGGATCGTAAGGGATACTATCATTATATACGAATCTACAGGAAACACCAGCAAAACATTGACCGGGCGTTTAACAAAATATTTTTCAATTCAAGCAGGCGGCAGTTCTAATCAGCGACCCGGCGTTCAAAAGACGAGATATTTCAGCTCATTTTTGCATCCGACAATCATGGTGCAAAGCAGTTATGCAAACAGCGCTTGATAAAATAGCTAAAATTAACTAGAATAAAATTAGCTAATTAAAGGAGGTTTTTTGATATGAGAACAGTTAGTGCCACAGAAATCAAAATAATTTTGGAAAATATTTGTCGGCAGTACAAAATGGAGAGGATGTCATTATTCTCAAAAATGGGAAAGAAGTTGCACGTCTTATATCTAACGACCGCAGCATTTCTTACCTCACGGATGCCTTGACTGGTATTCTTCATCAGGACTATGCCGAAGATACCATTCGTGCAGAAAGGATGAGAAAATATGAAAGCGCTGATTGATACAAATGTTATCCTTGATAGACTTAAAGACCATTGATCTTCAAAGGGCTGCTAATCTAAATTTCTCAGATTATGAAGATGCGCTACAATGCGTTACTGCTGATCGCGTCCACGCACAATGTATCATTACGCGGAATACAAAAGATTTCACGCAAAGCAAGATTCCCGCTATTACGCCTGCAGACCAACTTAAAATATTTCTTTAGTTCAATAAAATATTTTCAAACCAACTTTTCGACATTTTGAATCGTCC
>CANBFZ010000041.1 GCA_947367725.1 uncultured Eubacterium sp. | reverse complement strand
GTGCTCTGCCACAGACGCTACAATTCGATGGGATTTTTCCAAAGAAAGCCGACGGAATTTCATCATCTTATGGTGAATCGGCGACAGAATCGTCTCAAAGGTCACACTGCCGCATTCCTTATAGATGATATCATGAAACTCCGTATCCAAGTCTCTCACCTTGATTACATCGCCTTTCTGGGCGAAAAATTCCTGCTGCTCCACGTTTTCCTTCAGTGCGGCAAGACCCGCTTCACTGATGTTTTCTGCTGCCCGTCTGGTCGCAATGATTTCAATTCTCCGCTTTACTTCAAACAGATCCTTCACATCATTTTCTGTCACGCCGACCACGACGGTGCCGCTTGGCGATTCTTTAATCAGTTTTTCATGGTAGAGCCGGCTCATGGCCTCTCTGATCGGCGTTCTGCTGACGCCCAGTTCTTCCGAAAGTCTAGTTTCACTGATGATCTCACCCTGGATATAGGTTCCGCTTAAAATATTATATTCCAGCTGGTCATACACTCTGTCCGCCAGAGAAATCGTCTTATATTCTATCATTTGGCTGCCTCCGTCAATTCTTTCATCTTGTCTTCCAGTTCCTGATTGGAAAGACTTGTAGTTCTGCCGTCTGCGTACATTTCGTCCACCCACTCTTTCAGGGTTACCACCAAAGGCGTATCTTTAGACATTTTTTCTGCACCGCAAAGACCATAATGTTCATTCAGCCAGTAGGCAATGCCTGCAAGACCGCTGGTCTTGCTGATCGCAACGCCTGGCGTTCTGCCCAGCAGTTTCTTTGTATCGAAAATATTATAAATTTCCTCGTCCTTCATCAGACCGTCCGCATGGATGCCTGCTTTTGTTACATTGAAGTTTTCTCCCACAAAAGGCGTCATCGGCGGAATCTTATAGCCCATTTGATCCCTGAAATATCTGCCGATTTCAGTAATCGCCGTCGGATCCATTCCGTCCAGAGAACCTTTCAACGATGCATATTCAAACACCATCGCCTCAAGGGGCACATTTCCTGTACGCTCACCAATTCCAAGCAAGGAACAGTTAACCGCGCATGCGCCGTAAAGCCACGCCGTAGAAGCATTTGCCACAGATTTATAAAAATCGTTATGTCCGTGCCATTCCAGCATTTCACTCGGTACACCAGAGTACTGCTGCAAACCGTAAATAATCCCGGATACACTTCTTGGAAGCGCTGCGCCGTTATATGGCACGCCATAGCCCATGGTATCACAGGCTCTGATTTTGACCGGAACACCGGCTTCCTTTGAAAGCTTCATGATTTCATTGACAAAAGGTACCACAAACCCATAAAAATCTGCTCTTGTGATATCTTCTAGATGACACCGCGGTACAACCCCTTCCGCAAAAGCATCCCGGATCGTTTCTAAATAGTAATCCACCGCTTGTCTTCTGGTCATATTCATCTTTTTAAAAATGTGGTAGTCGCTGCAAGATACTAAAATACCTGTTTCCTTAATCCCCAGTTCCTTAACCAGACGGAAATCCTCCCGCTTGGCACGAATCCAAGTGGTGATTTCCGGAAATTTCAAATCCAGTTCCATGCACTTTTCTACTGCCTGCCGGTCTTTCTTCGTATAAATAAAAAACTCAGACTGACGAATCAGTCCGTAAGGTCCACCCAGCCTTGACAGCAGCTTATATAACTCCACAATCTGTTCTACTGTATAGGGCGCCATCGACTGCTGCCCATCTCGAAAGGAGGTGTCCGTAATCCAGATATCCTCCGGCATATTCATCGGTACATGTCTGTGGTTAAAAACCACCTTTGGCACTTCAGAATAATTGTACATATCCCGGTATAAATTGGGCTGCGGGATGTCCTGCAGATCATATTTATAAGTTGGCTGTTCCAACAAATTCGATTTCCTCGATATCTCTATCATAACTCTACCTCCATTTGCTTTTGTGCAGTAACGCGATAACACTACCTGTATACAAGTATAAATGTTTCGTTTTTGTTTGTCAATAGCATTTGTATAATTGTTTTAAAATTGTTTTTCATTCTATATTTATGCAGACAAGGACAAGACTATGCCATCAAAAAATCCCCACCCGTATAGGGTAGGGATCAAAAGCTCTTGCCTGTATGTTGTTTCTGCTGCAAAGTTCTGCATTTTAATCAAAAATTAGCTCAAATGCAGAACTTTGCCACTACCGATTACAAACCCAGGATCTCTTTCATCAGCACATTCTGCTGAGGCTTTTGTGTTCCAATCACAAACGCCGCTTCTGCTTCTCTGCTGGCAGCGGAAAGTTTTGTTTGATCGTTTGCATAAATCCGCATTAACACATCACCTTTCTCTACCTTATCGCCAACCTTTCTTTGCAGCACAATCCCAGCAGACAAATCTACTTCATCCTCTTTGGATGCTCTGCCTGCACCCGTATGCTGTGATGCAAGACCGATTGTCCTTGCATCAATGGCAGTTACAAAGCCCGTTTCCAGCGCCGTTATCTCCTGCGAAAAGGCTGCCTGCGGCAGCAAAGCAGTATCCTCTGTCACCGCCGGATCGCCGCCCTGCCTTGCAATTAACGTCCGCAGTTTTTCTAGTGCCGCGCCGTTGTAAAGCGCCTGTTCTGCCATCTGCTCCCCTTCCGCAGCAGATTTCGCTTTGCCACCTAGATAAATCATCAAGCCCGCTAATTTCAAAGAAAGCGTCGTAATATCAGAAGGACCGCAGCCTTTCAGGGTTTCGATGGCTTCTTTAACCTCCAGGCTGTTTCCCACTGCACATCCCAGCGGCTGACTCATATCCGTCACAACTGCTACCGTTTTCTTTCCGGCAGCCTGCCCGATTTCACACATGCGTGCCGCAAGTTCTTCCGCCTCTTTCTGCTGCTCCATAAATGCTCCGCTGCCGCATTTTACATCCAGCACGATGGCGTCACTGCCTGCCGCAAGTTTCTTACTCATAATACTGGATGCAATCAAACTGAGGTTTTCCACCGTACCAGTCACATCCCGCAAGGCGTAGATTTTTTTATCCGCAGGGGTGATATGCGCCGTCTGTCCAATGACCGCAATGCCCGCCTCGTTGACCTGCTGCAAGAAAGCCGCAGGTTCCAACGTAGTGCGAAACCCTGGAATGGATTCCAGCTTATCCACGGTGCCGCCAGTAAATCCAAGTCCTCTGCCGCTCATCTTAGCAATAGGAACACCGCAAGCCGCCGCTAAAGGTGCACAGACCAGCGTGGTTTTATCTCCCACACCGCCGGTAGAATGCTTATCGACTTTAATGCCTTCAATGCCTGATAAATCTACTGTATCGCCAGAATACCGCATGGCGTCAGTCAGCATAAAAGTTTCCGCTTTATCCATCTTCTGAAAATAAATTGCCATCAAAAGCGCCGATGCCTGATAATCTGGAATTTCACCCGCCGCATAACCGCTGACGAACCACTTGATTTCCGCCTCAGAAAGTTTGCCACCATCCCGTTTCTTTACAATGATATCGTTCATATTCATAGTAGAATCTCCTCAAGAAAGCTTTCGCCAATGGCAGTCTGCGCAACGCCCAGGTAAGCAGAAATGGTTGCACCGATATCCGCAAAGGTAGCGCGGGTTCCCAGATCTGCACCGCCTTTCACCGGTTTTCCGTACATTAACAGTGGAATATATTCTCTGGTATGATCCCAACCGCTGTGCACCGGATCGTTTCCATGATCAGCGCAGATCATCAGAATATCTTCGTCCCCCATCGCTGCTATTATTTCCGGCAGTCTCTGGTCAAACGCCATAATTGCGCTGCCATAGCCCGGTGCATCTCTTCTGTGTCCGAATTTAGAGTCAAAATCGACCAGATTGGTAAAAATCAGCCCGTCAAACGCTGCAGACAGTGCCGCAATGGTCTGATCTACGCCATCCATGTTGCTTTCTGTATGTACAGAAACCGTCACACCACTGCCATTAAAGATGTCGCTGATTTTGCCGACGGCATACACCGTCTGTCCCGCATGCTTTATATGATCCAGCAAGGTCGGCGCAGGTGGCGAAACCGCATAATCTTTTCGATCAGCCGTTCTAATCCGCTTTCCGTCCTGCAGAACGTAAGGTCTGGCAATCACTCTGCCGCAGGCAAACTCGCCAGTTAACAGTTCTCTTGCCGTCTGGCAGATTTCGTAAAGCCGTTCCAATGGAATCACCGCCGTATTGGCCGCAATCTGAAACACACTATCTGCAGAAGTATAGACAATAGGCTTGCCTGTGGCTTCATGCACAGGGCCCAGCTGTTCAATGATTTCGGTTCCGGAAGCCGGATAGTTGCCCAGGCAGTCAATTCCGATTTTTTCCGCAAAGGCATCCATAAAGGCTTTTGGAAATCCATCCGGGTACGTCTTAAACGGCGTTTTTGTCTCAATACCTGCAATCTCCCAGTGCCCTGTGATGGTATCCTTTCCTTTAGAAATTTCTTCCAGCCTGCCAAAAGCACCTGTGGGCGCATCCGTTTTCAGCGCGCCGCCGCAAACGCCTTCGATATTGCCAAAGCCAAGCGCCGTCAGATTCGGCACTGCAAAGTCAGGCGTATTTACCGCCGCATGCGCAAAAGTATTGGCGCCACTATCCCCATAGTCTGCCGCATCAGGCAAAGCACCGATGCCCACACTGTCGATTACCATCAAAATCACTCTTTTCATATCCATTCACCTCTTCTCATTCTGCCATCTGATTGATCCGTACCGGTTTGCCCTCCAAGTAATCCAGGGATACCAGTCGATATTCCACGCCATCCAAACAGCCTTGGATACCATTTTTAAATCCTTCTTTCCCATGCAAATGTCCATATACACAAGTTTTGACCTGATGCGTCGCCAGCAAATCCGTAAATCCAGATCGCTGCTGCTTGTCATTGGTCGGCGGAAAATGCAGTGCCGCAATCACAGTCTTTGCCCCCTGCCGCTTTGCATCTTCCAGGGAAAGAGACAGTCGCAAAAGCTCTCGTTGGTAAATCTTCTCATCATGATCGCTAAATCCATCGCTGCCTGGACAGGTCCATCCCCGGCTGCCGCAGATTGCCACATCGCCGTATAGATAACATTTATTCTGTAAAAATACCATGTCGTCGAAAAGCCGATTCAGTTTTGTCGGTGTCGTCCACCATAAATCGTGATTGCCTTTGATCAGGACTTTTTTCCCTGGCAGCCTGTGAATCCAGGTCAGATCTGCCATGGCTTCCTCCTGTCTCAGTCCCCACGAAAGATCCCCCGGCAAAATCACCATATCCTCTTCACAGATAGTCTCTCGCCAATACTGTTCTACGCGCACCGCATGATGCGCCCAACGCGCGCCGAAAATATCCATGGGCTTTTCAATGCGAGGATCAAACGATAAATGTAAATCGCCTATCGCAAATATATTCAAACCTTATTTCTCCTCCAATGCAAGCAATGCCGCAGATTCATCATCACTCAATGTCGTCACCTTGCGCAGCTTACTTCTGATCATGCGGGAACGAGTTCCCACCAGCTTATCCAGTTCATCATTGGCCGCATTGATTTTCTTTTGCGCTGCAGTCAGCACATCTTCAAATTTGCCAAATTCATTTTTTACAGCCCCCAGAATATCCCATACTTCGCTGGAATGTTTCTGAATCGCCAAGGTCTTAAAGCCCATCTGCAGACTGTTGAGCAGCGCTGCCATGGTAGTCGGACCTGCAATATTGACTTTATAGTCTCGCTGCAGGCTTTCCACAAGACCTCTGCGCACCACTTCTGCATAAAGTCCCTCAAAAGGCAAAAACATGATGCCAAAATCCGTCGTATAGGGCGGTTCGATGTATTTATCGCGAATATCCTTTGCTTCGGATTTGATTATGCGTTCCAGTTGTTTGCCCGCAGCATCAATCGCCGCGCTGTCTCCTGCATCATATGCATCGACCAGCTTTGCATATGCATCACCTGGAAACTTTGCATCAATTGGCAGATACACCACCTTATCGTCTTCACCTGGCAGTTTAACTGCATACTCGACCCGCTCCGTCCCCGTGCCTTTTGTTGTCACATTTTCATCATATTGATCGGGTGACAAAATCTGTTCTAAGATAGCGCCTAACTGGATTTCGCCCAAAATCCCTCTCGTCTTTACATTGGAAAGTACTTTTTTCAGGTCGCCTACGCCGCTTGCCAGGGTCTGCATTTCACCAAGTCCTTTATACACCTGTTCCAATCGCTCACTGACCAGTTTAAAAGACTGTCCGATGCGATCTTCCAGCGTCTTCTGCAGCTTTTCGTCTACAGTCTTGCGCATCTGCTCCAGCTGCCGGTTATTATCTTCCGTCAATTCACCAATCTTCTGCGACATGGTATTGCGAATATTGTCCAGCTTCTGTTCATTCTCCATGGTCATGTGGCGGAATCGTTCGTTCAGTTCCGCAAGACGCTGATTCTGCATCTGTGTCACATCCTTCTGATTGCCGCTGACCATATCGCCGAAATTCTTAAAGGAATTATTTATGTATTGAATGGTTTCTACTCTGGACTCCTTGATTTCACGCTGCAGCGCTGCCATGTCCTTTTGTACCGCAGAAAACTTTCCCAGCACCAAAATAAGCAGTCCAAGGGCTAAAACACCCAGTATCACCAGTACTATATCGAGCATACTGTCTTACCTCTTTCTCTCATGAAAACTTTTTTTGTACATACATATATAGTATACCATTTTTTGAAAGGATTCAAAAGCAAAAATGAACAATCTCTCCCTGCTTTTGCAGTGCATTTTTTTCGGAGAATATGGTCTCCTCACACTGACGCCCAGATACCTATTTCTGGTGCTCTTTCCCATCATGGTTTTTCTCGGCATTTTAGGACAAATCCTTCCCCGCATCCCGCTTCTGAAAGAAACTTCCCCTGCTGTCAACCAGTTTTTTTACGGCGTCATCGGACTGGGCTGCACCACTGCAGCGCTGGCCGGTCTTTCTCCACTAACTGATCCAAAAAGCAAAAGCCGTATGGCATGGATTCTCGTCGTGCTGATTCCCTGCTCTGCCCAGCTAACACTGCTTGCTGCCTTCGCTTCCATGGTTACTTTTCGGGTATTTCTCGTCTTTCTGGTATTCTTTTTCCTTTTTTCTGCCATAATTTACTTACTACTCGGGCGATGTTTGCCTCTTTCTGATCATCTCATCAAGCCAGAAAGCGCCACGATACACGTTTCTTTGGTTCGCATTCTCAAAGACGCACTGCACGCTGTATGTGAAACAGTAGTCCCCTTTGCCGCCGGCAGTGTCCTAATCAGCATTCTTTTGTATTTAGGCGTCATGGATCAATTGTCCAGCCTCTGCGCGCCGATGCTGGCGCAGTGGTTCCATCTTCCGCCGCAAGCTGCCAGTCTTTTATTTTTAAATATCTTTAAACGAGACTTTGGCGCCGCAGGACTTCTTTCCCTTTCTGGAAGCGGCACCTTCAGCGCTGCAGGGCTTCTCGTCACTGTTCTGATGATGACATTTTCTGTTCCTTGCTTCAACGCCACTGTACTGCTTGTAAAACAACAAAGACTTCCCGGCGCCATATGGATCTGGCTGGGAAGTCTTAGCATCTCACTTTTCGTCGGAAAGTTGGTCAGCGAAATATTCTTTATATGCGGTTTCTAATTTCTCTAGTTCACGCACCGCACCTGCCAACATATTCTGCAGCATATTGGTACATTCTGCATACGCTTTGACCGTCACACCGCTGCCTCGGTACTGTTTCTGATCGGTCAGTTCATAAAATCTGATATTCTCTTCACAGAGCAGCACAAAGGAAAGAACACTGCGGTCAAAACATGCCGCCAAGTTCTGGGCTGCCTCATCTTCTGCTGGTATCTCCGCTCGCTTTATATCAAGGCGTCTGGTATCTGCAATGCAAGTCCGAAACGCTGTAATATGCGGCGCAAAATCTCGTTTCTTAAACAGCCCCAGCTTTCTGGCGTCTTTTGCCGCATCCATGGTGATTTCCCGATACAATGCAGTAATCTGGTAGTACTGCTCCATCTGTTCTCGCAGTATTTGTCGATAGTCCATACCACACCTCTTTCTTTCATTTTTTAAAGTTGAAACCTACGCAGCTGCCGAAAATCCATAGTTCCTACATAATAGAAAATAGCGACAGACTGCCGCTATTTTGCGATTGCTTCCATAAAGAGGCATCCGCGCCGCCATATGAATTTACTGCAGCGCGCGCAGTGCCTGATCAAAATCTGTAATAATATCTTCGATATCTTCGCATCCTACAGATACACGAATCAGTTCCGGTTTGATGCCGCCTGCCAACTGATCTGCTTCACTGAGCTGTCTATGGGTCGTAGACGCTGGATGCAGTACGCTGGTTCTGATATCTCCCACATGTACTACGATGCTTGCCAGCTTGAGGTGCTTCAGCACGATTTCGCCGCCGGCTTTTCCACCTTTCGCACCGAAAGCCAACACACCGCTGGCGCCTTTCGGCAGGTATTTCTGCGCTCTTTCGTAATCATCGTCACCGGAAAGACCTGGATATTTGACCCAATCAACCATCGGATGATTTTGGAGAAACTTCGCCAGCGCCAAGGCATTTTCACTGTGCCGCGCCATACGCAGATGCAGTGTGTCCAGCCCTTGGAACGTCAGGAACGCATTCATCGGCGCCATAGTGCAGCCCAGGTCTCTGAGCATCTGCGCCCGCAGTTTCACACAAAATGCCTGATTTCCAAACTTTTCGTAGTAGCGAAGACCATGATAGCTTTCATCAGGCTCAACCATACCGGGATATTTATCTGCATATTTGTTCCAGTCGAAGTTGCCGCCTTCAATGACCATGCCGCCTACGCTGGTCGCATGACCATCTGCCCACTTTGTCATAGAATGGGTTACAAAATTTGCCCCGTGTTTCAGCGGCTGACAAAGGTATGGAGATGCCAGCGTATTGTCTATTACAAGCGGTACGCCCATCTCGCCTGCTGCTGCTGCAAACTTTTCGATATCCAAAACCGTCAGCGCGGGATTTCCTAAAGACTCTCCAAACAGCGCTTTGGTATTCGGTTTTGCCAGTGCAACAATTTCCTCTTTGGATAAGTTATAGTCGATAAACGTGGTCTCAATGCCCATTTTTCTTAAAGTTACATTGAAGAGATTGAAGGTTCCGCCATAAATATTGCCGCAAGCAATGATGTGATCTCCCGCCTGGCAGATATTCAGCATGGTAATCAGGTTGGCTGCCTGGCCTGCGCTGGTCGCAATACCGGCAGTACCTCCCTCCAGCGCCGCCATCTTCTCTTCCAAGGCGTTGACCGTCGGGCTGCCCAGTCTGGAATACATAAAGTCCGCACTTTCCAAGTCGAAAAGCTTGGCAACGTCTGCTGCGTCATAATATCGGTAAGTTGTATTCTGTACAATCGGCAGTACTTGCGGCTGACCGCTCTCTGCCTTGTATCCACTATGAATACAATTGGTATTGAATTGGTACTCTGACATAATTTTTCTCCCTCGTTAAACATATTTATATTCTATTTTATACCAAGCAGCGCATAAAATCAAATACATATATTGAAAGAGAGGAATCATTTCTATGGAAATCTTTGGTATTGTTTTTACAGTTATCGTCGGCACGCTGCTCCATTTTACCTACGAGTGGTCTGGACGCAGCTTGCTGATTTCTTTCCTTGCTCCAACAAACGAAAGTGTCTTTGAGCATTTGAAACTGCTAGCGAC
>CANBFZ010000040.1 GCA_947367725.1 uncultured Eubacterium sp. | reverse complement strand
TGTATATTTCGCTATGTGCTCCATCAATGTAAACTGTAAAGATCTTGCAAAAATTGGGTTGCTTCTTTCCAATCACGGAAAAGACGCAGATACAGGCTGCCAGATTATTTCTGCAGAACACGCTTCATTTATCAATGCGATTCTTATGACCAGCGGAATGTATGATGGCAGCGGTGAATTTGCCACAACCGTAGGCATTCCTGCAAAGAGCGGTGTTGGCGGCGGTATTATGGCAATTTGTCCGCATCGCATGGGGGTTGGCATCTACTCTCCCGGACTTGATAAGAAAGGAAACAGCATTGCTGGTGTGAAAATGCTTGAAATGCTGAGCAAGAAATTGCACTTAAGTGTGTTTTAGATTTCAAAAAAACCTTGCAATCTGCCGGTACTTAGGCTATACTTAATATGCGAATTTAGCGTAAAAAAGCTAAAAATTTAATAGTGGGGTGAATAATTATGGCAAACATTAAATCCGCAAAAAAAAGAATCAGAGTAATCGACAAGAAAACTGCTAGAAACAGAAGAGTGAAGGACCATGTCAAGACTGCTCTTAAGAATTTCGATGCTGCTTTAGCAGAAGGCAACATGGATGCTGCTGCTGAAAAATTAGTAGCGGCTGAAAAGAAATTAATGCAGGCTGCGGCAAAAGGTACACTGAACAAGAAAGCTGCTTCCAGAAAAGTTTCCAGATTAGCAAAAAGATTCAACGCTGCAAAAGCAGCAAAATAAGTCTCACCCGTCCCCACCAGTGCATAAGTTAAATGCACATGCGAGAGCAAGAAAGCCGATGGATGTGTCTCCCATCGGTTTTATTTTTTTGTCCTTTTCAGTTCTTAATCCTACTTTAAGACTTTCTCCAACTTGTACTGCACGCTGTTGCATCGATGCTTATCACAAAACGTAGTACACGCAAATTCTACTTCATTTTCACGCCCCTTCCTTGCGTCCCTTTTGGTTCGATGCTATAATACTAGCAAAGGACAAAATCGATTGCATTGCGGACAACTGGAGGCACACTGCTCTCAGGCAATATAGAACCCTTGGTTTACAAAACCCGTAGCAAGACGATGATCTTCTTTCCGAAAAGAATAAAAATAAAGAAATATGGAGGTTTTTCTATGTCATTACACATCGGCGCTGAAAAAGGCCAAATCGCAAAGACAGTGCTCATGCCGGGCGACCCGCTGCGAGCGCAGTTCATCGCAGAAAACTTTTTAGATCACCCGGTCAGATATTCAGAAATCCGCAATATGTACGGCTATACGGGCACTTACAAAGGCGTCCCAATTTCCGTGCAGGGCAGCGGTATGGGTATGCCTTCTATGGGTATCTACTCCTGGGAACTTTTTACAGAATATGCAGTAGAAAATATCATCCGAATTGGGACTGCAGGTGCTTTTCACGATAGCATTGACGTGGGCGATATCGTAGTCGCGGTGGCAGCCTCCACCGACTCTAATTACCAGCACGCTTTCAACGTGCCGGGACAGTATGCACCAAGCGCCAGCTTTTCTCTTTTGTCCAAGGTCATAGACGCGGGAAAAGAACACGGCATTTCCTTTAAAGCCGGAAATACCGTGTCTGGTGACGTATTTTATGAATTAGGTGACCAGTGGTGGAAGCAATGGGCAACCATGGACGTGCTGGCTGTGGAAATGGAAGCCGCCGCCCTTTACATGAACGCCGCTTACCACAGCAGAAATGCCCTCGCCATGATGACCATAAGCGATCACTTTGTCACCGGCGCAAAGGCTACCGTAGAGCAGCGTCAGAACCAGTTCACCGATATGATGAAACTGGCCCTTGAAGCCGCTGTCAAATAACAGTCTTTCCTTTACAGAAATACCATCAGTTTTTTATAAAGTTCCATTTCCAGGTTCATTAATCTGCCGACCAGCGCCCGTTCTTTCTGGTCGGCATTTTCATATTCGCGCAGATATTTACCTAAAGATTTGATTCCCATATGGCAGCCGTCCAGCAAAAGCTCCGCAGCACGGCTATCGTCATCATCCAACATCATTTTAATTTCTGTGGTGAACCACATCATGGCCTTCGCCACCTGCAGCGGCTCTTTCTCGTCTTCCCCATCATTGTTCAAAAGCTGGTGGGCAATATCGCCGATCAGCGCATGCTCTTTTCTGTATTCTTCAATCAAGTCCTTCAAATCCTGTGCTTTGACAAACTCAACGACCTGATCGAAGCTATTGACAGCATTTTTACAGCCTGCGTTCACTTCTTTCAAAAGTCTGATACTATCTTCGTTCATAACATTCACTCTCCTATTTGACTTATTTGGCTTAGTATTCGCATGAAAGATTCCGCTTATGCAAAAAAGTCTTGCATGAGGGAAAAAATCAAGCTACCCACGCCTGTCTTTTATGTTTTCTATACCAGAAACGAACCGTAGAATGTGAAAACCTTAAGTCTTTCCGACAGTTTTATTGAGTCTCCAACGGAAAACTCTCTGCATTTAGTAGTCAAGCTCATCAATTTGCGGTACAATAAAGATAACGAAATTTTAAACCGCAGCAGAATCCTGATGGGATACAGCAAGCTGGTCACTTACGTAAAAGACGCTTTAAGCGAAGGCATCCCTTTGGAACGTTCTATCAGAACTGCCATCCAGCGCTGTATCCATGAAGGATATCTTGTAGATTTTCTAAAGAAACACGGGGAGGAGATCGAAAAAATGAAGTTTTATGAATTCACAATGGAGGAATACAGGGACTTAGTCGCAAGAGAAGCCGCAGAACAGGCGCATGCGCAGGGCATAGCGCAAGGGCTTGGCGAAGGCATGAAACGATTCACTTTAGACAATCGCGCAGAAGACATCTCGAAGGAAAGAATCCTGTCAAAACTCACAAGTCTCTTCCAATTAACAGAGGAAAAAGCTTTGGAGTATCTAAAATAGCTAGTGCGGACAGAAATCCTGTCCGCACTTTTTTGATTTATTCTCTTTCTTTCAACGCTTTTCTTGCGGCTTTGTCATCCCCCATCCAAGGCACTCTACCATCTTCGTGATACATATAGGTCTCGTCCCCTTTGCCGAGAATCAGCACGCAGTCCCCAACCTCAGCAGTCTCAACAGCCTTTTTAATAGCCTCATAACGGTCTTCGATTACAACGCCGTTCTTCTTCTCCATCCCAGATAAAATCATCTCGCTGATCTGCGCAACACTTTCATCCCGCGGATCCTCTTCCGTTACGAATACCGTCTCACAAAACTTTCCCGCAATTTGTCCCAGCACTTTGCGCTTCACCTTGTCCCGCTTGCCGGCGCAGCCGAAAACAGAATAAATTTTTCCGTCTCCTGCGATTTCCTTTGCATATTCAAAGACCTTTTCAAAGCCATCCGGCGTGTGGGCGTAATCTACAATGACCGTAAAATCCTGCCCTTCATCGATGATTTCCATTCTGCCGTCCACCTGCGAAATATGCGAAAGTTTCGGCAGCATATCCTCAATCGGCATGCCTGCCTGATTCATACCTGCGATTGCGCCAAGCAGATTATACAGATTGTATTTCGCGGACAAATTGGTTTTGACTGGATATCGTTTGCCGTCATGTACCAGCGTAAACGTTGAACCACTGACATACAGCCTGACGTCTTCTGCCCTGTAATCTGCATCGCGGTCAATGCCGTAGCTGACCCATCTGCAATTTACGCAGGCTGTCAGCGCATCGAAGCTGAGATCGTCTGTGTTGAGCACAGCCACGCCCTCCGGTTTCATCTGCTTAAACAGCAGCTGTTTCGCTTCAAAATACTGTTCCATGGTCTTATGATAATCCAAATGGTCATAGGTAAGATTGGTAAAAATCGCCACATCAAAATCCACAGCATCCGTGCGCCCCATGGCTAGCCCGTGGGAGCTGACCTCCATAGCAACTGCCGCCATGCCGTAATCTGCCATTTCTTTTAAATTACCGTGAATTTCCAGTGCGTCCGGTGTAGTCAGACTAGGGATCCGGCTTACATCACCATAGCGCACCGCGATGGTTCCCATATAGCCGCACGGTTTTTCATATACATCGCTGATAATGCTGGTCGTTGTGGTCTTTCCGTTGGTGCCGGTGACGCCAAAGACGGTCATCTTATGGCTGGGATGTCCAAAGAACAAGTCACAAACCCGGTTTAATGCCTGATTTGTATCGCTGACTTTCACATAAGTAACATCCGCAGACTTTTCAATTTCTTCGCTGTGTACCACGCAAATCGCGCCCTTTTCACACGCCATCTTCGCAAAGCGGTGTCCGTCCGCTTCCAGCCCCCTGAGACAGAAAAACATGTCGCCGGGTTTCACCTTTCGCGAATCGATGCAAAGACCTTTTATTTCAATATCGGGCTGCCCCGTAAATAGTTTCGATAAAAGCATATCTAATACCCTCCTGCATTTTATAGTTCCCATATGGTCTATATTTTACCATCATTATGAAAAAATAACAACGCAAAAAAGTCCGACGCCACGGCAAACCCATGAGAGAAAAGGAACATTGACAAATATCCGTGATTCCTATATTTTTGTCAATGTTTCATGGATTTTCAACCTGCATTCACCCGGTTTGGACCCTGTTTTTTGACAAAATTGACAGAAATCAAAAAAAGTGTCAATCCTGTCAATGTTTTTGCGATGAAACATTGACAAAATTGACAGATTCTCGTTTTTTAGGCAACATTGGCAATGTTTAAGCCATATTAGCCATACCGCTATAGCCTGTTTTTGACAAAATACGCGGCAATAACGGAATTTGTTAACGTTACATAGAAGAAAAAGTTTTGCTTGCAAACGGCTGTAAATAATGCTAAAATATCTGGGTACGTAAGTAAAACTTTATATCAGGCGTTGAAGGAACCAGTAGCCCGGCGTAATACCCTTACAGAGAGACTGCCATATGGTGAGAGACAGTCGGTGAGGCCGCAAGCGAATATCACTCCGGAGCCTGCGCACTAATGAGAGGCAGCCTTAAGGCGTGTATTGCGTATATGCGTCCGAGGTTTAGCAATTAGGGTGGTACCGCGGTTTAGCATTGAATCGTCCCTAATCGGAAATATTATTTCCGGTTGGGGATTTTTTTATGACCTAACCCGATTTGCGAAGCAAATCGATGGTAGGTCAAACGCGAGGGTTTCCCAAGAAGCAGAGCGGCAGCGAAGGCTGATTGGCAGAAAGCTACGGCGAAGACCTAACCCGATTTGCGAAGCAAATCGATGGTAGGAACTGAAGAATTGCATTCCGACTGAAGCCGGGCAATTCCTGTATGGCACCTTCCATCGATGTGTAAACAAATCGGGATAGGTGCGCAAAACGCGAGGGTTTCCCAAGAAGCAGAGCAGTAAGAAGCTACGGCGATATGAAACCCCGAACCCGGAAAACAGAAAGGAAGTAGAGATACATGTTCAAAAAATTATCAGACAAGCCTGTAGCGCAGGTGCAGAATGAGCAGGTTGAAAAGTGGAAAAAAGAAGACCTGCTGCATAAGTGCGTAACAGCAAGAGAAGACGGCGAGAAATTCGTATTCTTTGAAGGTCCTCCGACCGCAAACGGAAAACCGGGCATCCATCACGTGATGGCAAGAACCCTGAAGGATTCCATCTGCCGCTACAAGACGATGCAGGGATATCAGGTCAACAGAAAAGCCGGCTGGGATACCCATGGTCTTCCGGTAGAAATCGAAGTCGAAAAACAGCTTGGTATGAGCGGGAAGCAGGACATCGAGAAATACGGCATCAAAGAATTCAACCAGAAGTGTAAAGAATCTGTCTTCACTTATACCGATATGTGGAGAGAGATGACGGAGAGAATGGGCTATCTGGTAGATTTAGACAATCCATATATTACGCTGGACAACAATTACATTGAATCCGGCTGGTGGATTCTGAAGGAATTTTTCAAAGCGGGTCTGATCTACGAAGGTCACAAGATTCTGCCGTACTGCCCGAGATGCGGAACCGGTCTTGCGTCCCACGAAGTAGCCCAGGGATACAAAGAAGTCAAGGTCAATACCCTGGTTTGCAAGTTTAAGCGCAAAGACGCAGAAAACGAATATTTCCTGGCATGGACCACAACCCCTTGGACACTGGCATCCAACACAGTTTTGACCGTAGGTCCTGACATCGACTACATCAAAGCAAAGATGCTGGAAGGCGAGGACGAGGGCAATGTATTCTATGTTGCAAAGTCACTTGCAGATAAAGTACTGGGCGAAGGCAAGTACGAAGTACTGGAAGAGATGAAAGGCAGTGCCCTTGAGTATATCGAATACGAACAGCTGATGCCTTTTGTGAAGCCAGAAGGTGGTAAGAAAGCATTCTTTGTAACCTGCATGGATTATGTTTCGGTAGAGGATGGTACCGGTATCGTGCATACTGCACCGGCGTTCGGTGAAGACGACTATCAGTGCGGACGCAAGTACAACCTGCCGATGCTGCAGCCGGTAGACGAAAGAGGCTGCTACACGGAAACACCGTGGGCGGGACGCTTCGTGATGGAAGAAGGTCTTGATGTAGACATTATTAAATATCTGGCTGGTGAAAATAAGATCTTCGCAAAGGAAAAGTTGGAGCATAACTATCCGCACTGCTGGCGTTGCAACACACCGCTGGTTTACTATGCAAAGCCGAGCTGGTATATTGAAATGAGCAAATTGAAAGATCAGCTTGTTGCGAATAATGATACAGTTAACTGGTTCCCTGAATTTGTCGGCGAAAAGCGGTTCGGCAATTGGTTGGCGGAAGTAAAAGACTGGGCGATTTCCCGTTCCAGATACTGGGGTACGCCGATTCCGATCTGGAGATGCGAATGCGGTCATCTGGAATGCATCGGCAGCCGGGCAGAACTGGTAGAAAAATCCATTGAGGATATCGACGAATCCATTGAGCTGCACAGACCGTATGTGGACGACGTGCACATCACTTGCCCGCATTGCGGCAAACCGATGCACAGAATTCCGGAAGTTATGGACTGCTGGTTTGACTCCGGGGCAATGCCGTTTGCGCAGTGGCACTATCCGTTTGAAAATAAAGAGATCTTCGAAGAAAAGCTGTTCCCGGCGGACTTTATCTGCGAGGGAATCGATCAGACCAGAGGCTGGTTCTACTCTCTGATGGCAATTTCTACCTTTATCATGGGCAAAGCGCCATACAGAAACGTGCTGGTCAATGACCTGATTCTGGATAAAGAAGGCAAGAAGATGAGTAAGTCCAGAGGCAATACCGTTTCGCCGTTTGCACTCTTTGACAAATACGGCGCGGACGCGACCAGATGGTATCTGCTTTCCGTATCGCCTGCATGGACGCCGACCAAATTTGACGAAGACGGACTCATCGATGTTGTGAGCAAGTTCTTCGGCACTTTGAAAAACGTGTATAACTTCTTCGTACTGTATTCCAATCAGGACGATGTAGATGCAGCAGGGCTTGTCGTAGATTACGACAAGAGACCGGAACTGGACAGATGGATTCTTTCCAAGTACAACCAGCTGGTGAAAGATGTGACGGAGTACATGGATCACTACGACCACATGAAGACCGTTCGCGCCATCACGGATTTTGTTGCAGAAGATTTGTCCAATTGGTATATCAGAAGAGCAAGAAGAAGATTCTATGCAGAAGAAATGACGGAAGACAAGAAGAGCGTGTATGCGACCACTTACGAAGTGCTGGTCGGCACAGCGAAATTGATTGCGCCGATTGCGCCGTTCTTGTCTGATGAAATTTATACCAACCTCACCGGGGAAGATACTGTTCACGTAGCATACTTCCCGAAGGCTGATGTAAGTCTCATCGACAAAAAGGTAGAAGAGAGAATGGACCTTGTGAGAACCTTAGTTGCGCTAGGCAGAGGTACCAGAGAAAAAGAAAGAATCAAGGTTAGACAGCCGCTTTCTGAGATTTTGGTGGACGGCAAATATCAGGCAGTGATTGAAGATTTGACGCCGCTGATTATGGAAGAACTCAACGTCAAGGAAGTCGTGTTTGCTGCGGAGCTCGATCAGTATATGAACTTTACCTTAAAGCCGAACTTCAAGGTGGCTGGACCTGTGCTGGGCAAGAAGATCAAAGCTTTTGGCGCGGCGCTGGCAAAGGAAAACGCTTCTGATGTGGTTTCTCGCCTGGAAGCAGGTACGATGACATTGAATCTGGATGGAGAAGATTTTGAAATCCAGAAAGAGTTTGTGGATGTTCGCATAAACGCCAAGGAAGGCTTTGCGGTTGCCATGGAAAACAATGTGTTTACCATTTTAGATACGACTGTTACACCGGAACTGGCGGCAGAAGGGCTTGCCAGAGAGCTGGTTTCCAAAGTGCAGCAGATGCGTAAGGCAAACGACTACGAGATGATGGACAATATCAAAATCTTTGTAGAAGCGGATGCTGATGTGAAAGCAGCTGTAGATGCTTTCAGCGACTATATTCAGAAAGAGACGCTGGCAGTTTCCATTGAAGATGCTGCAGGGCTGGAAGCTTATGACCTCAACGGACATAAGACCGGCATTAAAGTAGAACGCGTATAAGATAAGAGGATTTTAAAAGGACTTCATGCAGAATTTTACATGAAGTCCTTTTATTATAATGGAGTTAGAAAGGCACTTTTCTGTAAATCGCTTTTATGGTAAAATGATAATAAGATAGGGGATGCTTTTGGAGGATGTCTATGAAGATTATCATTTGTGATGACCAGATGAGCGAAATTGAAAAGATGGAGATGTTGTGCAGGCAGTATCTGCAGGAAAATAGCATTAATGCAGAGATAGTAGTCACAGTAAATCCGCAGGATCTTTTACAGAATCCGTTGGACGCCGACTTGCTACTGTTAGATGTCGAGATGGGGGAAATGAACGGCATAGAAATTAAGAATGAACTGGCAAAGAGAGACAAGAGTCCGCTGATTATTTTCGCGACCAATTATGCTGAGAATATGTCCCGCGCTTTCAATGTCAATGTGATTGGTTTTCTAATTAAGCCGATCCACTACTTGGAGTTTTCGGCCTATATGGATACCGGCATCAATTTGATTTTTGCCAATCAGCAGTTTATTTATCCGGATGGAAGTCGCGGCTGTATTGATGAAATTCTGTGGATTGCAGCAGCTACCGGCTATGCAGATGTACATTTGATAGATGGCACTGTGAAGAATATTGGAAAACAGAAGGTGAAAGAACTGGCTGAGAAACTGGAACCAATGGGTTTTATCTGTATCAGCAGCGGACGGATTGTTAACTGTAAGCATATCAGTACATTTCGAGAGGATAGAATTCTTTTACGAGAGATCTTGGAAAAGCCGGGCGGAGAATCCTGTGACAGGGAATTTTCGGTTAGCCGGCGCAGAAGAAAAGAATGCTTTGAGAAGTATGCAGCTTATTGTGCCAGGGTGCAGAAGTATATTTAGGAGAGATTGCCATGACAAGAGGAATTATTTTACTTTTTGATCTGCTGAATGTATTTTTATTGTTTCGATTTATATTAGGCTGCGAGTTTCGGAAAACTCGCAGCTCTATTGTTATTGGGGCGGGTGTGATTACCGCATCGTTTATCGTAATGGTATTTTATTTCGATGTACTGCCATATAACGTGTTGTGGTTATTCTCTCATAGCATTTGTATTTTACCCGCAGTACTTTTACGAGGAAATTCATGGAATCTTTTAGGACTAGGCGTTGCGTATTGGGAAATTTCTATGCCCCTTATTTATTTGGCGAATGGCATGATGCTGGTAT
>CANBFZ010000039.1 GCA_947367725.1 uncultured Eubacterium sp. | reverse complement strand
GGCAAATTTGTTTGCTCATGTCAGAGCGATGATTTACACTACGGTTCCTGCATATGTGATCAGTTTGGCGCTGTATGCAATGATCGGCAGCAAATATTCTGTATCCAACATGGATATGGCAAGTGTAAATGAGATCTTAACGGCAATTGAAAGCCACTTTGATATTGATGCATTACATGTTGTAATCAGCCTGCTGCCGCTGCTTCTGATTGTGGTACTTGCAGTAAAGCAGGTTAGTGCTTTGGCTATCATGGTAATTGGTTCTTTGTTTGCAATGGTCATTGCTATGGTAACACAGGGATACAATATGTATGATCTAATGACGTACATGAACTATGGATTCTCTATGGAAACCGGTTCTGATATTGTAGACTCTCTGGTAAATCGCGGCGGGATTCAGTCCATGATGTGGACGCTGTCTCTTGGCTATTTGGGATTGTCTTATGGCGGCATCTTAGAAAAATGTCTGGTTATGGAAGCCATTTTGGACAAAATGGAACGACTGACACGTACGCCGAGAAGCCTGGTCATTACGCATAACATTACTTCCGTTGTAGTCAATTTCCTGTCCGGTTCTCAGTATGTAGCGATCATTATTCCAGGAAGAATGTATCTGCCAGCATACGACAAACTGAACCTGCAGAGAAGACTGGCTTCCAGAACCTGTGAAGATTCCGGTACAGTCACTTCCCAGCTTGTGCCTTGGGGACTTTGCGGCGTATTCTACTTAGGCGCGCTGGGCGTAGATGCATGGCATTATGCGCCTTACACGTTCCTCTGCTACCTGACGCCGATTATTGCAATCCTTTGCACCTGCTTCAAGAAGTTCTTATGGGAAAAGACGCCGGAAGAAGCTGCCGTGGTAGCAAAAGAAAAGCAAGAGAATGCGTAAGAATCATGCGAAATGAAGTGATCATGCTGCTGCAAAAACTGGTCGCCATTGACAGTCCTTACTTTGAAGAAGAAAGGATCATGGAATTTGTCAGCCAGCTATGCAAAGGGCAAAATATACCGGTAAAGGTACATACTTATTACGAAAAAAATATCACCGGATTTCGAGGAAAAAATTTGCTTGTTGAGGTAGCAGGCGGAAGAAAGGGTCCGACGATTCATCTCAATGGACATCTGGATACCGTACCGCTTTGCCAGGGGTGGAAGAAAAATCCTCACGGTGAAATCATAGAAGATCGATTTTACGGCGTAGGCGCACTGGACATGAAAGCCGGGTGCGCCGCCGCAATTGCGGCAGTACAGAAATTTTTACGAAACTATAGATCTTTTCATGGAAAACTAATATTGAGTTTCGTATCGGTAGAAGAAGGACCATACGGCATGGGTACCAATGCGCTGATAGAAGATGGACTGCTAAAGGATATTGACTATTCGATCATCACAGAGCCCAGCGCTGGATTTACAGGACATACCTTTCCTACCATGTGTTTGGGCGCACGGGGCGGTTATGGTCTCACTGTGCGGTTTCACGGAAAGTCTGCCCATGCGGCAGATCCGCACAAAGGCGTTAGTGCAGCGGTCGATGCGTCAAAATTTGTTGCGGAACTGGAACATGTAACGTATATAGAAGATGAAAAGCTGGGCAAAGGTGCAGCTTGTGTTGTTGCAATCGACTGCGATGGCGGCGCTTGCAGCGTGCCAGATCAAGCGGCAGTAACCTTGTTCTGGCACATTGTCAGAGGGGAATCGCCTGCCACGATTACATCTGAAATTGAAAAGGCGATGCAACGGGCAGGCGTTAAATGCCGTTGGGAGGTTTGTTTTCGCGAAGCACCGTCAGAAGGTGCGAAAGGATTTTTGCCATATGTGACGGAGGAAACCAATCCTTATACGGTACAGTTTGCGGAGACGGTCCGGGAAATCACTGGTAAAAATCCAAACTTGTCATATTTCCAAAGCATTGGAGATTTTAATTATTTGGGAACTAGGATCGGCGCACCGGCATTGATTTTTGGGCCGGATGGCAGGAACTATCACAGCGCCGATGAATATGTACAGATTGATACGGTCGTACAGACCGCAGAAATTTTGTATCGTTTTTTAGAAAAAGCGATGATAGACGAAAGAAAGGAACCAAGTTGTCTATGGAACTTTTAGATACACTATTATATAATGGCAGGGTCTATACCATGAAAGCGGCTGGAGATACCGTAGAAGCGATTGGCATACAAGACGGCAAAATTGTATTTGTGGGAAGCAATGCGGACGCGGCGCGATATGAAAGCCGCATAAAATACGACCTGCAAGGTGCAAGTGTGATTCCGGGCATGTCTGATGCGCATATGCACATGTACGCCTACTGTCAGAATCAAACCTTCGTGAACCTGGAACATGCGAAAACGATGGAAGAATTGTGTACACTTCTGCGTGAAAAAGCAGAAAAAACACCGGAAGGAACGTGGATTAAAGGTGTTGCATTTGACCAGAATAAGTTAGCAGAAAATAGAATGCCGACCAGAGAGGATTTAGACAAAGTCAGCCGCAGGCATCCCATTTTGATTCGCCGCGTCTGCCTTCATGCGGCAGTGGTGAATAGTAGAGCGCTGGAATTTGCCGGTGTGGATGAAGCCTATTTGCAGCCGCCGGGCGGTATTGTGGAAAAAGACGAAAAGGGTGTGCCGAACGGTGTGTTCCGGGAGCAGGCGACGAAGATTTTCGATTTTATCATCCCTGATCCGCTGCTTGATCCGGACATAAAAGAAGCAGTGTACCAGACTGTGCTGCAGGATATGCATACAAAAGGCATTACCAATATACATACCTATGCTGCACAAATTTGGAACTATACAGAAGATATCGATTACTATAGAGCGTTAGCACAAAGAGAAGCGCTGGATGTGAGAATAACGGTTTGCCTGGACGAATTGTTTGACAAGGAGCCTTTGACAGAAGAAGAACGCAAGGATCCGTACCGCTTGGTGCAGCAGGGTGCGTATAAGCTGTTTACGGACGGGTCTCTGGGATCTCGCTCGGCTGCCCTTGCTTCGCCCTATGCAGATGATCCCAATAACTGCGGATTTATGACCTGCAGCCAGGAAGCATTGAATGAAAAAATTTTTACAGCCTATCACAAGGGATTGCAGCCTGCCGTACATGCCATCGGGGATGTGGCGCTGGATGCGACTTTGACGGCGATTGAATATGCCATTGCCAAAGAGAGAGAAAGCGGCGTATCGGAAGAGACACTGGCCAGCCGGCTGCCTTTTCGAATCATTCATGTGCAGCTGATAGATGATGCGCTGCTTGCGCGGATGAAAAAGTTACCGGTGGTAGTGGATATTCAGCCGATTTTTCTGGCAACAGACTGGAAATGGATGGAGGACAGACTGGGTACTGCACGGATGAAAGGTGCTTATGCGTGGAATACACTGCAGCAGGCAGGATTGTGTCTGACGGGAAGTTCTGACTGTCCGGTAGAAAGCTATAGCCCGATGCCGGGTATTTATGCAGCCGTATCTCGATGCGGGCTGGACGGCGCGCCAAAAGGCGGATTTCAGCCGGAACAAAAACTAAGTCGTTTTGACGCGGTCGCATTATATACAAGAAATCCACATTATGCAACAGGGCAGGAAGATGTTCTGGGACTTTTGCAGGAAGGATATTTCGCGGATCTTGCAGTACTTGATCGGGATATTTTTGAAGTACCGGAGGAAGAATTGCTGGAAACCAAGGTGACCCATACCTTTGTGGCTGGCAAACTTGTCCATGGGGATTTATCAAAAAATCAGTAAAAGGATACGGAGGACAGTATGATAGCAGACGTCATCATTAAAAATGGAAAATGTGTGACCATGGAAAAAGAGGGGGAATGTTTTGACTGGGTCGCCGTACGAAACCAGCATATTCTACAGTTGGGATATGGGGAAACGTTCCAAGCCTATCTTTCTGCGGACACAGTGGTTGTGGATGCAGGGGGAAAGACTGTGCTTCCCGGCTTTATTGACAGTCATTTTCATGTGATTCAAACTGCCTTAAATGCAGTAAGCCTGAATTTAAGTGATGCAGAAACGCTAGCAGACATCCGCGCGCGAATCAAAGCAACCGCACTGGCGCATCCGGGGGAGATGATTCGCGGTTATGGGCTGTCCCTTGATGGGCTTCAGGACAGCGGGCAGCTGACCAGATCGATGCTGGATCAATGTTGTGATGATGTTCCCGTCTGGATCAACTCAAAGGAGTATCAGGTCAGCATTTTAAACACCTATGCGCTCCTTTACTTTAAAATCCCATTTACTACAGTAGGCATTGAACTGGATGAAAGGTCAATGCCTACGGGTGTTTTTCGGCGCAATGCCAATGCACTGTTACGGACAAATATTTTGGACAGTTTTTCGGACGACTCCAGAATGGATACCGTCAGTCAATTGATGCCCACACTGCTGGAAAAAGGGATTACGACCATCCACGCCATGGAGGGCGGCGTCTGTTACAGCGATAAAGATGCAGAATTCATTTATCACCACGGGAAAGATTTTCCTATTGATATGGTGCTATTTTATCAGACCATGGATATTGAAAAGGTGAAGAAAAAGGGACTGAAACGAATCGGCGGCAGTCTTTACATTGATGGCACCATTGAAAACAGAACGGCAGCGCTTTCTTTTGAATATGAGGATTGTCCAGGCACCATGGGAACGTTATGCATCAGTCAGCAGCAGCTCAATGATTTTGTACTGGAATGTTATCAGAATGAAATCCAACTGGCGCTTTATACCATCGGAGACAGAGCTATTGAAGCGGCACTGATCGCCCATGAACAAGCCATGTATCAGGTGGGAACGACGGCATTGCGTCACCGCCTTGAACATGTGGAATTGGCGACGGAGGCGCAGGTAGAACGAGCTAGAAAGCTGCATATTATTTTTTCCATGCAGCCATCCTATGAACTGGATTGCGGCGGTCCAGGCGGGCTTTATGAAAGGCGGCTTGGCAGCCGATACCAGCTGACCAATGCTTTTCGCGAAATCATGGAAAAAGGTGTTAGAATTTGTGGCGGCTCGGACAGCGATGTGACAGAAGCCAATCCGCTGCTGGGCATCGGCGCTGCGGTGAATCATCCAGTGGAAACGCATCGCATTACGGTTTATGACGCGCTGAGAATGTTCACCTATGAGGGCGCCTACGCTATTTTTGAAGAGGAACGCAAAGGATCGCTGAAACCGGGAAAGCTGGCAGATATCATCTTGCTGGATCAAGATATTTTTGCAGTAGAGAAAGAAAAGATACAGGACGTTAAAGTGATGATGACAATGAAGTCCGGAGACATTATTTACGAACGTTTTTAGAGGGCAGCATGACAGGGAGTAAAGAAATGTTAGAATTGTTCTATTTGGGGAATTTAAAGATCGTATATCAGGGAAGAGATATTACGGCACAGCTGGGGCGTAAAGCATGCGCTTTGATTTCTCTGCTGATGGAAAGCGGAGAAAAGGGACTTTCCAGAGAAAAAATCATCGCTTACCTGTGGCCGGATAGTAAAGATGAGGCTGCCAGATATAATCTTCGTTACAACTTGTGGGAAATCAAAAAAATCATTCGAGAAGATACAGCGGGAAATTTATTTTTACTGTCGGATCATATGACTTGCAGAATTAATCAAGCCTATCGCTACACCTGCGACTTTCAAGAAGCGGAAACCTTTCTCAGAAAAAAGCAGTATACGATGGCGGAACTTCTGCACTACCGCAGTCTGTTTTCGGGCGAGTTTTATGAAGGCGCGTATTTCAAGGGGTGCGAGGAACTGAACAATCTGATTCTGTCCCGCAGAATCGAATTTGAAAAACGCAAAGTGCAAGTCATGGAGGCTATGGCAGAATTGCTTGCCAAAGAAGAAAATTACCAGGGACAAATAGAGGTGCTGCAGGAGATTCTACAAATAGAGCCTTATAATGAAGAGGCTGCAGGTTTGGTCATGGACGCGTACTGCCGAATCGGCAAAAGAGCGGAAGCGGTCAGCTTTTTCAGAACCTTTAGCAATACGCTGGCATTTAGCATTAATATTGCGCCTGGAGAGGCCCTGACTGAGAAATACAGACAGATTCAGGATGGCGTGCAGTACGATGCATTTGTGCACCCAAAACAGGAAGCGGCAGACATTACAAAAGAGCGACTTTGCATTACCTGCATGGAAGAGATCCCTTATTTTTGGCTGTCCTGCCTCTTGCGCGAGCTAAAAGACTTGCATGGGGAAATCCTCGATGCAGTTTTGAACGAAAGGGATATGTTCTGGCTAAGCTGCATCCAGCAAGCGTTTTGGCAGCGCGAACTGGCAGCGGCGGACAGTGGGGATCCGTTGCGAGACGTCAATATTATGAACGCCTGCATAAAAGCCCTGCGCAGTGTGGCAAAAATTTGCAGCCTCACAGTAGAAACCAGGCAAAGTCAATATATGGATCAGGCGTCCAGAGCATTTGTAAGATATATGAAAGCCATTGCCGTAGAAGAAAACATGGCGCTGGTCTTTTTAGAGACATAAGCGCGGTACGGTTATTGTGTCAGTTCGCCGCGTAGATTTTCTTCCATTTTTGCTTTGATTTCTTCTTTCGGCAGGTTGAGGCTGAACAGATAATAGAGTTTGGCGACCGCAGCCTCCGTGGTCATGTTATAGCCGCTGACGGCGCCTGCACGGGTTAGTGCCGAACTGGTTTCATAAGCGCCCAGCTTGACGGTGCCTTGTTGGCACTGGGAGCAGACGGTGATGATCGTACCATGCTCAAAGGCCTTTTTAATAATTGGCAAAAGCGCATTGTCGTAACTAGGGATGTTGCCTGCGCCGAATGTTTCCAGCACGATGCCTTTCAGGCTTTCCGTCATGATGGATTCAAAGAGACTGAACTGAATGCCAGGGAATACTTTCAGCACGCCGATGGAGGTTTGGGTAAATTCCGTCAGCGAGAAGACTGCGTCCGACGCTGGCTCAAAAAGTTCGGCAGCATTATAGTTGATGTCGATACCGGCTTCTGCCAGCGGATGGTAGTTGGGAGAGTCAAAGGCGATGAGTCCGTCGGCAGAGGCTTTGGTTGCGCGGTTTCCTCGAAGGAGTTTCCCCCCGAAATATAGGCAGACTTCGCGCACGACCCCTTGTCCGGCAATCAATACGGAAGTAATCAGGTTGTCTTTGGCGTCACTGCGCAGCTGGCAAAGGGGAATCTGCGAGCCGGTGACGATGACTGGTTTGGTGAGCCCCTCCAGCATAAAAGACAGGGCGGAAGCGGTATATGCCATGGTATCTGTCCCGTGAAGTACGACAAATCCATCATAGGCGTCGTAATTGTCAGAGATGGCGCGGCCGATCTGATTCCACTGTGCTACAGCGATATTGGAAGAGTCTAGCAGCGGTTCAAATTCAATCATGTCCCAATCTGGCATGCCTTCTCTTCTTAGATCGTCGATTGACGATATTGCGTTATGAAAGTAGCCTTTTTTCGGCGCATAGCCGTTGTCTGTGGGTACCATGCCGATGGTGCCGCCTGTATATAAAATGCAGATTTTTTTCTTCATGTGTAAAACCTCCGGTTTGGTGATAGTTTTATTGTAACATGAAACCAGGTAAAATAAATTAAAATTTTGCGTCGGGAAACTTAAGAATTGAAAGCAGTTTATGCAAATAAAGGGGCGGTCTCATCTGCCTCGTGTCTTGCAAATGCGGAAGCAGACGAAAGCCAAGGTGATAAGTTTGCTTTTGCAATAGAATAGACAAGATGGATTGCTATTGCCGGATAAATATAATATAATACCCTCAATGAACTACGATAGAAGATAAAGGAGAAAAACGGATGTACATGATGATAATTGAGAAAAGCAAGACCTATAATAAATTGACAAAGCAGGTGGTGGTGGAACACGTTGAGAACATCAGAAAGCTGGACGATGAAGGAAAGCTGGAACTCTGCGGTGTTTTTAAGGGATATCCGGGAATGGCAGGGATGTATATCCTCAAAACAGACAACCGTGCGGAAGCGGACGAAATTTGCAAAGCAGAGCCTTTGGTTGTGGGAGGCTATGCAACCTATAAACTAGTCGGCTTACAGATTGCAAATCGGGAAAATAATTATTTGCTATAATCGTACTAATTTCTAAATTACACTGGCACAAGATGGATTCTGTTGCTATAATGAAAGAAATGAAACAGAATTAAAAAGGGAGATGATGCATATGTCTAATATACCTACCCCGCACATTTCTGCAAAACTGGGCGATTTTGCTGAAACCGTGCTGATGCCGGGTGATCCGCTGCGCTCCAAGTTTATTGCGGAAAATTTTCTGCAGGATGCTGTGCTGGTCAACAATGTAAGAGGCGTACAGGGCTATACTGGTACGTATAAGGGAAAGAAAGTGTCCGTCATGGCTTCTGGCATGGGCATGCCAGCCATCGGCATTTATTCTTATGAACTGTTCAACTTTTACGATGTAAAGAATATTATCAGAGTCGGCACTGCTGGCGGGCTTCGTGAAGAGGTCAAAGTAAAGGATATCATCATGGGCATGGCGTGTATGACCAATTCCAACTGGGCGGCGCAGTATGAAATCAGCGCGGTCATTCCGCCGGTCTGCTCTTATGGCCTTTTGAAAAAAGCAGAAGCAGCGGCTGCGGAACTGGGCGTAAAACCGCACATTGGTACGATTTATTCGTCGGATGTATTTTACGACAGCACCCGTGACTACGACAAATGGAGAAGCATGGGCGTCTTGGGCGTAGAGATGGAAGCGGCAGCGCTTTATCTGCAGGCAGCAAAAGCCGGCAAAGATGCACTGTGCATCTGCACTGTATCTGACCACATGGTGACCGGTGAATCCTGCAGTTCTGACGAAAGACAGACCGCGTTTACAACCATGATGGAAATTGCACTGGAGACAGCCATTCGATAGAATTTGTCTTGATACAAAATAAAGGACGGCATACACGATGAAGCGTTTCATTTCGTGTGCCGTCTTTTTGTAGTTATAGTGCGAAAAAGTAGCAGAATTGTTTATAAATCGCAGTTGCTTCTCCTTACAAAAACTTAAAGCAGTTCGTCATAGTGTGCATTCTGTGGATTCCAATGGATGTTTTTAATATAATCGAATAAAGCCTCTGCATTTTTTTCTTTAAATAAACGGAGAATTTCTGCATGTTCAGCATTGATTTTGTATAAAGTCTCTTTTACCTGTTGTATATCGCAGGAAAAAAGATTATTGCGAATGAGCTTGCTTTTAAATTTTTTTAGGGAATCAACGTAAATCTCATTTTCAAATAAATCAATATAGCAGTTATGGAATTCTTCTTTTAAAGTAAGATATTGATCAAAAGTTTCAGTATCTATGGCGAGGTTTATGCTTTTTAGGTAGAAGTCCATTGTTTTAAGTTGGGACTCGGTGAGAATGGGGCAGACTGTTTTGGCAATATAGCCATCTAAGAGTCCGATGATATCATAAAGTTTCATTGCCTCCTGCGCGGTAACCTTTTTCACAATAAAGCCGCGACGAGGTAGATTTTCAAGGACTCCATCGGTAGCGAGTTCAATTAAGGCTTCTCTTACAGGGGTGCGGCTTACTTTTAATTTTTCTGTTAAAGTAGCTTCATTTATTTTTTCACCGGGTTTTAGATTTCCATTTAAAATCTCATCTGTAATGTGTGCATAGATTTGCTTTTTTAATGAGGTAAGCTGTTCCAAATGTGTTCTCCTTTATGCGTATCTTATTCTTTCTTAAGATTATATAAAAAATATATTTTGATGTCAATAAATTGAAAATATATTTTTATTTAAATAGGTTTTA
>CANBFZ010000038.1 GCA_947367725.1 uncultured Eubacterium sp. | reverse complement strand
GCACACCAATAGGAGGAAAAATATGGATATAAAAAGTCACCCTAACAAAAATTACCAGGACAGTATATTCACGAAGCTATTTTCTGAAAAGGAAGCCGCATTAGAATTATATAACGCATTGCGCGGTACAAATTACGGTCCTGATACCAAAGTGACCATTACAACATTAGACAATGTGCTGTTTTTGGAAAAATACAATGATCTCAGCTTTACAATTGAAGACAGAATCATCATTATGGCAGAGCATCAAAGCACTAAAAATCCCAATATTCCAATCCGTATGCTGAGTTACACGTCCGGTACATACGACAAGCTAATTGATGCAGCCAAACTTTATGGCAGTAAACAGGTGCAGTTGCCTACGCCAATGTTTTACGTCTTTTACACTGGTAATGAAACCTGGGATGTAAAAACACTGCAGCTCTCAGACAGCTTCATTGAAAAACCCCCGGAAAATTCACTGAACTTGGTGGTAAAACTGGTCAATCTGCGATACAATAAAGACAGTGAAATATTAAAACGCAGTAAACTCTTAACAGGTTACAGCAAATTTGTAATTTATGTCAAAGATGCACTAAAAGAAGGCGTTGCGCTGGAACGTGCCATCCGAGATGCCACGAAACGCTGTATCAGTGAAGGGCATATCGCAGAGTTTCTGAAAAAGTACGGGGAGGAAATTGCTAAAATGAAATTTTATGAATTTACATTAGAACAATACAAAGAAGTCATCGCAGAAGAAGCCTACGAAGACGGCATCCAGCGCGGCATTGCAGATGGTTTGGAACAGGGGATTGAACAAGGCATCGAGCAAGGCATCGAACAGGGCATTGATCAAGGTATCGCAATTAGCCGCTTTATCCATGACAACCGCGCGAAAGGTGTTACGGAAGAACAGATCTTAAAACAGCTCATAGGGCAATTTCAGCTGCGTGAACCGCAGGCAATTTCCTATCTGCAGCAATTATCTTAATCCGTCTAATCACAACAGCCTGCACAAAATCACTTGTGCAGGCTGTTTTAACATGATAAAAGCCTCTGCAGATTGACTACAGTGCATACTTCTCTCGATACGCCTTGAATAATTCTTTAAACACAGGATCTTCCATCGTCTTCAGTTTTCCCAGATACTGATGGGCGCCAAAAGATGCATGAGACGTTTCAATGACTGCCACCGCAATATTGGAACAATGTGCAGAAACTCTAGCATAATTGGTCATAATATCCGAAAGAACAAATCCCTGCTGAATCGTGCACACGCCAGCCTGCAGTCTAGCAATATGATTCTGCTTTACCTGTTCAGCAAGATCTCCCACCACTTCTTCCAGCGGCTCCACTCTGCACGCCGCATCCATATCATTTTTATCAAAAGCAGTAGTTGAAATTCCTATCATCTCACCGATCGCCGCGGTGGCAGTTTCAAGCTCGTGTTTTCCACTGTCAGAAAGCACGATTTTTTTCTCTTTCATTTCTTTGGCTGCTTCCATGACTTGCACCGCATGGTCACTGATTCGTTCAAAATCTCCAATGACATGCAACATTTTAGAAATGGTGTTACTGTCCGCATCGGACAATTCACAGCCAGACAACTTCACCAGATAAGATCCTAACCGGTCTTCATACATATCTGCATCTTTCTCCAGCGCTTTGACCCCTTCTGCCTTTTTCTCATCATACTGAAATAAAAGTTCCATCGCAGAAAGAATCGCCTTTTGGGCAACGTGTCCCATCTCCATGGTCATCTGTCCGCACTCCTGCACTGCAATAGACGGTGTATTGAGTAATCTTTCGTCCAGAAACGCCACTTCCTGCACCGCTTCTTCCTTTATGCTGCGCTCTGCAATTCTTACCAAAAACTTTGTAAAAGGCAGCAAAAGCAGTGTCGTTGTGATATTAAAAATACTATGCGCCACAGCAATCCCCGCAGGACCGATGGCCTCTTCAAGGAACGGCAAATCTGCGAGATAGTGCAGGATAAAATACAGCAGCATACAAATTGCGGTACCGATAATATTGAACGAAATATGAATTACAGCAACTCGCTTGGCGTTGCGGCTCACACCGATACTGGAAATCAACGCCGTTACACAAGTCCCTATGTTCTGTCCCATAATAATAGGAATCGCCATCCCGTAGGAAATACTGCCAGTCAAGGACAACGCCTGCAGAATCCCCACAGAAGCAGAAGAACTCTGAATCACTGCGGTGAGTAAAATGCCTGTCATGATGCCTAAAAATGGATTAGTAAATGCTGTGAGCAAAGAAGTAAATGCCGGCATATCCGCCAGCGGGCTGACTGCATCACTCATAAAATTCATGCCGTACATCAGAATCGCAAAACCAATCAAAATACTGCCGATATCTTTTTTTCTGCTGGTTTTTGCTCGCATCATTAAGATTACGCCTATGAAAGCCACAATAGGAGAAAAAGACTGTGGTTTCAACAATTTGATCAGGAGGTTATCGCTTTCTAATCCGACCAAGCTGAGAATCCATGCCGTGATTGTCGTTCCGATGTTCGAGCCCATAATGACGCCGACCGTCGCAGAAAGTTCCATAATCCCAGAGTTTACAAGCCCCACCAGCATCACCGTAACCGCTGATGAGCTTTGAATTACCGCTGTAATTCCAATCCCTAAAAACAGACTTTTTACAGGATTTGAAGTCATTTTTTTCAAAATACCTTCCAGTTTGCCGCCAGCAAGCCGCTCCAGACCTACCGACATCAGACTCATGCCGTAAAGAAACAGGGCAAGCCCGCCAAACAGCGAAATCAATGAAAATATATCCATATACATTCCTTTCCTTTTCTCATCAGCTATTCTTTCTTAAATCGAATGGAAATATGTGTCCCGACACCAAGCTCACTTTCTATTGTAAGCGCTGCATCATGATAAGCCGCTCCATGCTTTACAATGGACAGACCCAATCCAGTTCCGCCGATTTCTTTAGAATGACTTTTGTTCACACGGTAAAAACGTTCGAATACTCGTTCCAGTTCTTCCTCCGCTATGCCAATGCCGGTATCCGACACCTGCACTTGCGGATGTCCCTCTGTTTCCGACACCGAAACAGTGACACACCCGCCGTCTCGATTGTACTTAATTGCATTGTCACAGAGATTATAAACGATTTCCTCCGCAATCTGCGGCACAACTGATGCAAAGACATGTTCGCCTTGTAGCTGCATCGTAATCTTTCGTGCCTCTGCCGGTTTCTCCAGATTGAAAAGTACATCTTGGCAAAGTAGATACAAGTCAATCTGCTCTTTCTTTTCTGAAATCCGCGCTTCATCCAGCTGTGACAACTTGATGATATCTTCAACCAGGTGGATCAGACGCTGTGCCTCCTCATAAATTCGTCCGGCAAAACGAGGAATATCCTCCTGATTTACCATACCGGTTTTGATAATTTCTGCAAATCCGCTGATCGACGTCAGCGGTGTCTTCAATTCATGAGACACGTTGGCAGTGAATGCCTTGCGAAATTCTGCCTCTCGAATCTTCTCATCTACATCAGTTTGCAATCTACTGATTCTGCCGTCAAGAGCCTGTTTCTGCTCCGCAATTCGGCGCAATAGCGGTCCCACTTCCTCGTACATCTGTCCATGTTCTGGATGTTCCAGATCAATTTGATTCAGGGGATCCACAATTCTTTTAGAAATCCGCGCTGCCAACAGGGCAGATAAAATCACCGCCATAAACAAAATCAATAGAATCGGCTGCAGCATGGTCAAAATCAGTGTGAAAATCGTAAACTGCACTTGTGATACCCTGAGAATACTTTGATCACGAAGCTGTATCGCACAGTACATGGTTTTCTCTGCCAACGTTTTAGAGTAGCGAACTTCTTCTCCATATCCTTCCCGCCTAGCAGCTTCCACTTCCGGGCGGTCTTTATGGTTTTCCATATTCTGCTTTCCTACAGAAGAATCATACTCTACCGTTCCGTCAGCAGCAATCAGCGTAATTCTGTGATTTTCCGCAAGGGTCAAGTCTTCCAGATAATCTGCACCGCAAAGTTCCACAGCCCGCGCGACAAGGCGGCTCTGCGTCCTCAGATTTTCAGCATATTGTCCGTTATACTGCAAGTACAGCGCACCTAAAATCAAAATCAAGCAGGAAACCCAAACCAGAATTGCAACAGAAAAGATCCCTCTGAAAATTCTATTCTTCATCCGTAGTTTCTCCCATCTTATAGCCAATACCTCTGACCGTTTCAATCCATCGTCCATACGCCTTCAATTTCTGGCGCAAAGACCGAATGTGCACATCGACAGTACGACTTTCTCCATCAAATCCATAGCCCCAGATTCTAGACAGCAGCTGATCTCTGGTAAACACCACCCCACGATTTTCTAGCAGAAGCGCCAGCATTTCAAATTCTTTCAAGGTCAGCGCCACATCTCTCCCATCCACTTGCACAACGTGCCTTGCCAAGGAAAGATACAGCCCGCCAATCTGGTATTCCTGCGGTCTATCCGTCGTAGATGCCCGGCGTAAAAGGGCTCTGACCCGCGCCAGCAGTTCCATCATCCCAAATGGTTTGGGCATATAGTCGTCTGCACCATAGTCCAGTCCAATGACTTTATCATATTCTGTCCCCTTCGCAGTCAACATCATAACCGGTGTTCTTGCCGTTCTGCGTGAGGCACGAAGCCGTTTTAAAACAGCCAGACCATCCTCTTCAGGCAGCATGATATCAAGGAGAATCAGCCGCGGCAGTTCCTGCTCCATTGCCGCCCAGAACAGAGACGGTGCAGAAAATCCCTTTGCACCATAGCCTGCATGATGCAGCGTGTATAATACCAATTCGCGAATACTGTCATCATCTTCTACCAAATAAATCATCTCACGTTTCTCCTTCGATTTAAGTCTACTATAAGCACGTTTGAAAAGCCAGTAAATTCATGTTAAATTCATGTTAAGTTTTCCCGCAGAAAGGAAAAACATGCAAAAATGCTGATGCGTGCTCGCGCGGCGTTCCTACCTGTTGACAAATTTCTGTTTCGCAATATACTAAGAATGGCATGTCTTTATGTAATGGTTCTTTCTATTTTCATGATTTTTAATAATATAATGCGCGGTGTCAAAAGATGCACCGTCAAACGGAGGTCATTCATGCAAATTACACAATACGAAATGCTATTCAAAATTCTGGAGGCCGGCACCTTAACAGCTGCTGCCGAACAGCTGGGCTACTCCCAGTCAGGATTAACCCGCATGCTCAATACAATCGAAGCAGAACTAGGATTTCCACTGTTTCTCCGCGGAAGGCACGGCGTCTGTCTCACCGCGGAAGGCAAGCTGATCCTGCCGCACATAAAAGCGCTGCTTGTAGAACAGCGCCGCCTGATGCAGTGTGCCGCTGAAATCAGAAATCTGGACATAGGGCTGATTACCATCGGTACGTTTAATAGTATTTCTGCCCAATGGCTGCCTAGCATCATCAAAGAATTTACTCGTCTGCATCCCGGTGTGCGGTTTCAGCTGCTGCACGGCAACAACGACCAGATCGTCGACTGGGTGCAGAAAAATCAGGTAGATATAGGATTTACCCGCTACGGCACTGCAACAGACTGCCACGAAATATTTCTCTACCAGGATCCGATCATCGGCGTCTTTTCTGCCCAGGCGCCCCAGGCAGCCCACACAGATTTTACGTTAGAGGAGTTGAAAACCCTTCCTTATATTGCACTCAACGAAGGGGTAGACGATGAAATCACCGAGGTGCTGGAGCAAGCAGGCGTTACTTTGCACCCTGCGTTTGTAGAAAGTGACGATCATGCCGTCATCGCCATGGTAGAACAAGGTCTAGGCACCAGCTTAATGTCACAGATGATGGTGCGAGGCTTTGATAGAAAAATTGTCGCCATTCCGCTGCATCCGCCCCGGTTTCGGCAAATCGGGATTGCCTGCAAAGACAAAGCGCTGCTTTCCGCTGCTGCTTCCGACTTTTGGGAGCATATAAAAGTGTGGACAGAACATCTCTAAACGCGTTCACTCTGTAACCTTTTACACCGCCATTCCATGCAAAAAAACAATGTACAAATTGCGTTTCCAGAAATAGGATTCCTTGCATATCTGCACTGCTGCCTGCATATATTGGTTCTAACTTGAGTTTAAGGAGCGGTGTTTATTATGAAGGATTACATAGAAGAGAGAGTACTTTCGCTGGCCAATTATATTATTTCGACTAATTCGACTGTCAGAGCCGCTGCAAAAGAATTCAAGGTCAGCAAAAGCACTGTACACAAAGACGTTACAGAAAGGCTGCAGGAAATCAGTCCTTCCCTTGCCGCACAGGTAAAAACCGTACTGGACGTCAACAAAGCAGAAAGACATATACGAGGCGGCCTTGCCACCAGAGAAAAATACAGTCATCAGGACGAGTAATGCAAATAATAAAAAATAAAGGGTATGTTTATACAATGTATATGCGTTCCCTTTATTTTTATATAAGGAAAGAAAAGGCGCACACAGTCTAACTACTTCTGTGATGTCACCGCCACTGCGATAAATTTCCGGAACAGCGGATGCGCATGGTTGGGTCTCGATTTAAACTCCGGATGATACTGAACGGCAACGAAAAACTTTTTATCTGTAAGTTCCACGGCCTCCACCAGTCTTCCGTCAGGCGATGTGCCGCAGACAGTAAGCCCCGCTCGTTCCATTTCTTCTCTATACGCATTGTTAAATTCATATCTGTGCCGATGCCGTTCGCTGATGTTCGAAGCGCCGTAGGCTTTTTCCAGTACGGTGCCCGTCTTTACGCTGCACGGATAAGCCCCCAGCCGCATCGTACCGCCTTTGGGCAGGTTCCCCTGCTGATCTGCCATCAAATCGATGACATTGTGTTTCCCCCCCGCAGCGAACTCTCCGGAATCTGCATCCGCATATCCCAGCACATCTCTGGCAAATTCTATCACTGCCGTCTGCATGCCAAGGCAAATACCAAGATACGGCACGTCATGCTCCCTGGCATATTTTGCCGCCTGTACCTTTCCCTCGATACCGCGATCACCAAAACCGCCCGGTACTAAAATTCCATCCACATCGCCTAAAATCGATGCGACATTTTCCGCTGTCACATTCTCTGCCTCAATCCATTTGATTTCGACGCAGGTATCGTTTTCGTAGCCGCCATGATGCAGCGCTTCTGCCACAGAAAGATATGCATCGTGGAGTTTCACATATTTTCCTACCAGACCGATGGTGACAGTCCTGGTTCGATGTGCAATACGAGCAAGCATGGCATTCCAATCTTTCAATTCACATGGACCGGCATTGATGCCCAATTCCCTGCAGACAATCCAGCTTAAGTTGGATTTTTCCAGCATCACAGGCGCTTCATACAAAGTCGGCAGCGTTATATTTTCTATGACACAGTCCTTTTTTACATTACAGAACAGTGCGATTTTGTCGATGATATCCTGATCTACCGGTTCATCCACCCGCATAACGATGATATCCGGCGAAATCCCCAACGCGCGCAGTTCTTTGACCGAATGCTGCGTCGGCTTAGACTTGTGTTCGCCGGAACTCTTGATATACGGCACCAAAGTCACATGAACAAAGATGCAGTTTTCTTTGCCCACTTCCAATGACACCTGACGAATCGCTTCCAAAAATGGCTGACTCTCAATATCTCCTACCGTACCGCCGATTTCCGTAATAATCACGTCTGCCTCCGAAGTTTCACCTACATTATAAATAAACGATTTGATTTCGTTGGTCACATGAGGAATCACCTGTACTGTACTGCCCAGATAATCGCCGTTTCTCTCCTTGTTCAGTACGTTCCAGTATACTTTTCCTGTGGTCAGATTGCTGAATTGATTCAGATTTTCATCGATAAAACGTTCATAATGCCCCAAATCCAGATCCGTCTCCGCGCCGTCTTCTGTAACAAAAACCTCTCCGTGCTGATAAGGACTCATCGTCCCCGGGTCGATGTTAATATATGGGTCCAATTTCTGCGCTGCTACTTTCAAACCTCTGGCTTTTAAAAGCCTCCCCAGAGACGCCGCCGTAATCCCCTTTCCAAGACCAGATACCACGCCACCTGTCACAAAGATATATTTTTTCATCACCGCACTCCTTCCAAAAATAAATAAGCGCAAAAACGAAAAAAATAAGGCTTCCGGCAATTTTTGTGAGAAGGATACATAAGATCCCGAAATTCTCAGCAATTCGCCATCTCTTCCTTATTTCCATTATGTTTTTGCGCAATTTTATAAATAATATTACTGAATTATTATACGACTTTTGCAGGAAAAAGTCCAGCAGTTTTTTATAACTGCGACTTCTTCCCTTCCGTCATATCGAAAAACCGATTTTCCAATCTTTTCGAATCCCATTAACCTAAAAACAACTGTGCTGACGCACCTGCAAACTTTTGTCCGCTCTGGTAAAAATAAGATACTGCCATAGACTTGGCATCTTTTCGGAGCATATTCTCTCTATGTCCGGGAGAATTCTTCCACTGTTCAAAGTATGCGCGCGCCGCTACAATCGGATCGGTAAAAGAATTGCTGCGCCAGGCTAGATTTTCGCCTGTACCGTTATAGTACAGATTTATCCCTAAGTCTGTATACACAGAATTGAAAGTAGTCTCTTTTCCATACTTATTATAACGCATATGCCCCATCTGTTTGTACGCCCAAGCTTCATACGCCCGTGTATCCGTTGCCGGCTGCAACTCATACTCATAACGCAGAGTATTCCGTCCCTTCTTTTTTCTCAAATTGTTGACTAACCGCAACATTTCTTGCTGGTACGCCTTGTCAAATGCAGAACTTACCGATACCAGACAAGATGTGGTAACACCGTTATGGGCTTTTGCCGTAATTTTCACGAGTCCTTTTCCTTTCGCCGTGACTTTCCCCGCATTATTGACGGTGGCGATCCTGGCATTAGAACTCGACCATTGCACTGCTTTAGATGGTGCATTAGCCGTCACTGTCGCCTTCAGTGTAAAAGATTCACACCCATAAAGAGCCTTTGTTTTTCTGCTAAGAGAAATCTTTGTTACTACACCAGTCTTCGCAGACACCTGACTGCTGAATGCTGAAACGCGTCCAGAATCAACTGCGCGAACTTTGAATCGGTATGTCTTATTTTGGGATAATCCTGTAAAAGTAGCTGCTGTTTTGGCTGTGGTGCGAACCTTCTTCCAAGTATTGGATTTCGCATTACAGCGATAAATTTGGTAGGTTTCCGCTCCGCTAACCTTTTTCCAGGAAAGTCGAATCGTACTTGTTCCTGAAGAAATCGCCTTGACAGAAGTGGGCATTTTGACCTCTGCCTGGGCACACATGGTTGCGCCATGTTGAGATTCTGCTGCATAAATCACCTGACCGGCTGTCATGGTGACCGTAAGCACTACACAAAGATTTAAAACAAAATTTCTAAATGTTTTCACTATGTTCTTCCTTTCTAAAACTTTTCCTTCTTCATTCTTTTTGTATTGCACTACAGTTTTTAGACATAAAAAAATAGCCTCACACACGCAATGCGCCAGACTACCCTGTTCCAATTAAACATTTCTGTTAACTGTAAAGTACAACTGGCTATCTTGTTTTTGACAAGACCCTATAGCTTTGCGTCATCGCTTCACAACGATTTTGCCTTTTAAATTACTTTCCCAGAATACCATATCCAAATAAATTTGTCAATAGATTACATGCAATTTTTGGTTATATTTTTACACATTTTTTCATTTCAATATCATTATATATCGCTATATTTCAATCATTTATCAGATTTCAATGTCATATCAATCTAACCGACATGCAGAAGTCCGCCTTATGAAAAGAGACAGAACCGGATTGGCTCTGCCTCTTTTCGTTTTGCAGGATTA
>CANBFZ010000037.1 GCA_947367725.1 uncultured Eubacterium sp. | reverse complement strand
AGCCCAGCGCTTTGAGTACTCCAATCTGGGTGCGCTGTTCATCAATCATTCTGGTCATTGTGGTCATGCAGACCAGCGCTGCGACCAGAAAGAAGAAAATCGGGAAGATTTTGGCGATACCGTCAATGATGCCGGAATCACTTTCAAAACAAGCGTAGCCGATATTTGTAGTTCGATCGAGAACATAAGTATCTGGTGTTTCAATGTCTTCTATTTCCTGGGCAGCGTCATCCAGTGCATCGCGGGCTTCTTTGAATGTGGCTTCTGCATCTGCAAATTCTTGCGCTGCTTCGGCTTTGCCTTTGTAGTAGGCAGCAAAGCCATCTTCTGTTTCTTTTTCTGCTTTTTTCAGTGATTTCCGACCTTCGTCTATTTGGGAAAGTCCGGCTTCAATGGTTTTTAGATTCTTTTGCAGCGCTGCTTCAGAAGCAGAAAGCGTTGCTTCTGTTTCCGCGATCTGTTCTGGGCTTAGGTAAGGCCGATTGGCTTCAAATTCTCGGCGTTTTTCTGCCACTTCAGTGAAACCGGCTTCAACTTTGGCTTTGTTTTGCAGCAAGTCTTTTTCTTGCTTGTTCAGTTTCTTTTTATTTTCGGCAATGTCTGCTTTGCCTTGGAGCAGTTTCTCATAGTTTTCAGAAAGGGTCTTTTGTGCATCTGCTTTTTCAGACTGGTACTTTCGATACGCTTTGTCGTATTTATTTTGCTGCTTTGTAAGTTCTTTACGGGCGTCGTTTACGATATGTTTATAACGCCGGTCTGCTTGCTTGTCGACCTGGGTCTGTACCGCGTCCTTGGTTTTGTCTGTCAGGGATTTGTAGGCATCAGAATAAATGGGCGCTTTTTCTGAAAGGCGCAGATAGATTTCGGTGAAATAGTCTGTGTCAAAGCCGCCGTCACCTAGATAGGCAAAGCCGGCGACCGAGCCGTTTCCAAGGGAGGTGGAACCCCTTTCAAAATTGAGATACATGGGGGAAACGGCTGTGCCGACAATGGTATATTCTTTATATGTCAGTAGATCCCGGGTATCTTTTTCATTGTTTTGTGAGATCTGTATCACAGAACCGACCGGGTCATGTGCAAAGAGATTGTAGTCTACTACGCATTCATCTGCAGCTTCCGGCAGACGACCACTTTTTAAAGTTAGGGTGTTGAGCTGCTTTGGAAGGGAATGGAATTTGAGGACACTGTCTGTTTTTTCTTCGTTCGTATGAAATAAGGCGTCACAGCTGATCGCGCCTTCTGCTGCATTTACAAAAGAAAGAGAAGCCATAGCGGCGATGTCTTCTGCTTCAAAGCCCAGTGTATGCATGACCTGATAATCATAGAATTTGCTGGTGGCAAGGTAGTCTTCCACTGTCGTAATCATCGCTTGCCGTGTGACTTTCAGACCGGAAAAGAAGCCGACGCCCAGCGCAACAATCGCAAGAATGGCAAGATAGCGGCCGAGACTTCCTTTGATTTCTCGAAATGTTGATTTTTTCAGCATAGGGAACCTCTTACCATTCGATTTCTTCTACGGGGACGATATGCTTGTTTTTTTCCACAGAGAAAACAGTGCCATTTTTTATATGAATAATTCTGTCTGCCATGGCGGTCAGGGCAGAATTATGTGTGATGATGACTACCGTCATGCCGCTTTTTCTACTGGTATCCTGCAGCAGCTTGAGAATGGCTTTTCCTGTGTTGTAGTCCAGGGCGCCAGTCGGTTCGTCACAGAGCAGGAGCTTTGGATTTTTTGCCAGCGCGCGGGCGATGGCGACTCGCTGTTGCTCTCCGCCGGAAAGCTGTGCGGGGAAGTTGTCTATTCGGTGCCCAAGACCGACTTCTTCCATGACTGTACGCGGATCAAGCGGGTTCTTGCAGATCTGTGTTGCAAGAGAAACGTTTTCCAGTGCGGTCAGATTTTGTACTAAATTGTAAAACTGAAAGACAAAGCCGATGTCATAGCGGCGATAGGCAGTTAGCTGTTTTTTATTGTATTTGGAAATGTCGATGCCGTCCAAGATGACAGAGCCTTCGGTCAGTGTATCCATGCCGCCCAGAATATTGAGCAGCGTGGTTTTCCCTGCGCCTGAAGCGCCGACGATGACGCAGATTTCGCCTTGTTCTATTTCAAAGGTTGCATCCCGCAGCGCTTCGATAGAAACTTCTCCCATGTGATATGTCTTTTTTACTTGCTGAAATGCTACAAATGCGCACATAAAAAGCCCTCCCCGGCATGTTCCTGTTAAAATAATTTTAACATAGATCCCGGGAAGGGTCAAAGAATATTCTGTGAATATGTGGGCAGATGTCGTTATTTTTTCAGTTTTTTCAGTATCATATCGCCGCTGGTGGTATCGATGCTGAAATCTGCCTTACCGCTGCCGATGATATACTCGTCATCGTCCTCACAGCAAGTTTTGAAGTCACTTTTGAAATCCCCGCTGATGGTATCAAAGGAGACTGTCACGTTTGATTTTTTTGGAAGATACAGTTTGCAGCATCCGGAGACAGAGGAGAAGTCCAGCGTAGAAGGACATGCTGATAACTTCACGTCTACATCGCCAGAGACTGTAGCAAAATCAAAAGCATCTACGCCAGAAAGTGTACCGGAAAGCGAGCCGGAAACAGTTTCGCTGCTTACTTCACTGACGCCGATGTCGTTGAGTCGGATGTTGGAGGATACTGCATCGCAGGAAAAGGAAGTAAGGTGCTGCGCCAGTCTCTTTGGAATCTGAATTTCCAGATCCTTGACAGGAAGATCTTCGTCAGTAAAAAGGTCGATGCCGATGTGGAATTGGGTTTTGCAGTAGTCGATGGATAGACAGCCGTTTTTGATATGGTAACGCAGGCAATCCTTTTCGGCGCGTATGTTGCCGGATTCTTTCAGCAGAATATCTTCCCCGTCGTAAGGTGTTACTGTAATATTGCCGCCGATCCAGTCTATTTCTATCGCGTCGATAGAAGTATTTTTTACTTTGTAAGTATTGCTTTCATGATATTCATTGTCGTAGTGCATCAGAGGCGTATCGCTATGAAACATCCAGAGCTTTTGTTTTGCAATGCTGGAAAGTGAACCACCGCAGGCTAGACCCACAGCAGATAGAATCAGCCCCAGAGAAATCAGGCCTGCTGATGCCAGCAGCAGGATTTTGGTACTGGTTTTCATTTATGCCACCTCCTTTTTGATGAACAGACTTTTAATTTGGCGGTAAAGGCAGCGGGAAAGATCCACAAGTCCGATGGCAGCGGCTTTTGCGGCAAGGTATCCCAGTAGGCATAGACCGGTAAAGATCAGTCCTGTGCCGATGGTGAGAAGGACATAGCCAAATCCGCTGGCAGTCAGTGTAAATGCCTTGAACAGTAGGAAAAAGCCTGCAGCACCCAGCGAGATGACGACGGCAAAAATGGATACAATAACAGCCGCGATGACGATAAAAATCGAAGCGATGATGGCAAAGGCTGCAAAGAGCAATGGAATCCAGACGGGAGAGCCGATGACAGCTATGATAATGGCAGGGGCAGTCCAGCCTCGTTTTGGCGCTGCTTTGGTTGTGACCAGCCTGGTTAGAGAGGCGTCCTGCAGAATGTGCCGGACGAGGATATTGATATCGCCGAAACTTTCCACAGCGTTTTCCTCACTGATTCCGTCCTCTGTCATATCATCGATGAGTTCTGCATAGTAATCCAGTTGTTTTTTTATTTCTTCTTCAGGCAGCTGGGTCAGCCTGATTCTTAGCTGGTGCAGAAATACTTCTTTATTCACGTTCTAATCCCTCCTTAATATAACGGTGTATTTTTTCAATTTCGTCCCAGTCAGACAGAAATTCCTGAATCTGGGATTTTCCTGCGCTTGTCAGCTGATACATTTTGCGGAGACGACTGTTGTGCTCGACGGTATAGACGGTCAGAAAGCCGCCTGCCTCCAGTCTTCGCAGAATGGGATACAAGGTGGATTCAGACAGCTTGATATAGTCTGATAGATCCTTGATGATCTTGTAGCCGTAAGAGTCGCCTCGACTGAGGACCGACAGAACGCAGATATCTAAAAAACCTTTTTTGATCTGTGGGTTCATCATAGGTGATACCCCCTTTCGCATCATACTATACAATGCGTAGTACTATTTGTCAAGAGGTATATGGCGTTTTTTTAAAATGTAAGAAATTCGCAAGAAATATAGGCGGTGACTTGGTGGTGTATTGATGATATACTGAAAGTAATTTTAAGAAAGTAGGAGAAACTATGAAAGAGATCCAAGATAGATTGTTTGCCATGCAGGATTTACAGTATAGAGATTTTCACGCCAAGTTGATGCCCGGATATGACAAAGAACGCATCATCGGTGTGCGTACGCCCCATCTTAGAAAGCTGGCAAAAGAATTTGCAAAAGAGTCAGCGGCAGAGACATTCCTTGAGCAGCTGCCGCATAAATATTATGAGGAAAATAATCTGCACGCCTTTTTAATCGAACAGATGGCGAAAGACTTTGACACAGCTGTTGCCATGACGGAAGCATTCCTTCCTTATATTGACAACTGGGCGACGTGTGACACATTTATGCCCAAGGTGTTTGAAAAAGAGCTGAGCAGGCTTTATGACAAGACCTTAGAATGGATGCAAAGCGCATACCCGTATTCTGTTCGGTACGGCATTGTGATGCAGCTGCGGCTGTTTTTAGACGAGGCGTTTCGACCGGAATTTTTGGAAATTTTGGCAGACCTACGACGAGACGACTACTATATCAATATGGCCATTGCCTGGTATTACAGCTTTGCGCTGATCAAGCAGTATGACAGCACCATCGAGCTTTTTACAGCGCAGAAGCTGGAACAGTGGATTCATAATAAGGCGCTGCAGAAAGCCGTGGAAAGCAATAGAATGGATAAGGAGACAAAAGACTATCTGCGCAGTCTGAAACGAAAATGAAACCAAAACAAGAAAAAAAGCGGCATGGCTGCCGGAATTTTATTCTGTACTGTTTGATTTTGGCAGGAATCTGGTATTACAGCACTTTTACACTAACGACGACAGAAGTCACCATTGCCAGTGAAAAAATCCAGGATCCGATCACCTTTGTACAGATTACAGATTTACACGGCTTTTCTTTTGGAACGGACAATGCCTATCTTTTGAAGGCCATTGATGCGGCGAATCCAGATTTTATCGTATCGACCGGGGACATGTTTACGGCAGGTGATGCAAAGGGGGAACGGATCGCGGAGCAGTTTCTTGCAAAGCTTGCAAAACGATATCCGGTCTATGTAGTTAACGGCGAACATGATAACGACAGAGACTTTGAGGCACGACTTTCGGAAGCCGGCGTGCGGGTACTTTCCTATCAGTATGAGGACATTTCTGTGGGTGCAAGCACCGTGCGGCTTTACGGAATCAATAATGTGTATTATACGGATTCTTTTGATTTGCACAACGAATTCCAGTTGGATGCGGGCAGGTATAATATAGTTGCCGCCCATATCAGCAATTCAGATGCGTTTTCTGAGTTTGGCGCGGATCTGGCGCTATGCGGTGATACCCATGGCGGGCAGGTGCGGCTGCCTTTGATTGGTGCACTTTATAACCGGGGAAAGTGGCTTCCGGAGAAAGCTGGCGGTGAAGACGCTTATACCAAAGGGCTTTATGAAGTAGGGCGCATGAAACTGTTTGTTTCCAGCGGTTTAGGGGCAAGTCCGCTGCCGGTGCGGTTCGGGAATCGGCCTGAAATTGCGGTAATTCATCTTGTCAACGGTGGGTGAATGTAGTAAAATAATAGTATATAGTTTGCAAAGGGGGATTGGGCAATGAAAAAGAATTTAAGAACGATGATTTACGTGATGATTGCAGTACTTTTGGCAGGCGGCATTTATCTGTGGTCAGAGAGCAGAAACCACCGAGATGTGCTGAACGGGCTCGATCCGGAGGGCTATGATGTGGAGGCGATGTGCAGCAGTTTTGACGGAAGAATGCTGACTTGCAATGCCGGAAATGATACGTATCTGTGTCTGGATGATTGCAGGGTTTATCTGCGCAATTATGATGTGAACATCGACGAGAACGGCGATGAGTCGGTCAAAGTCAGCTATGGGGCTTTTTCACCGGAAGATTTAAAAAAGGAACTTTCCGAAAAAGGAGAAATGCCTGTTTATCTCTGGCTGACCAAAGGCGGCAAGGTATATGCCATGATGGCGGGCAGGCAGACCTATCAGAATCATAGCAGCAGTCTCAGTGAGCTAGACGAACTGGTGCCGGGCACCCATACTGCGACCTGCGTTATCCTTTCCGTAGACGAGAAAGGGATGGAGACAGCGCCTTATGGTTATACTGCGGAAGAAAAGGACAAGTTTGCAGAACTTCTCAGCAGCTATGCTTTCAGCAAAGATGTGAAATTTTATCGGGGAACAGTGACGACGACAGTCGAACAGGACGGCGCCAGAAAACGGAATTTCCGATACGAAAAAGACAGCTTGCAGGCAATTTCCGGACGGCTGGGAGAAGGTTTGACTGCACATATTTGGCTCAATGATGTCGGCGCGGTAACCACAGTGATGATACACGAAGAAAAAGCAATCCTCAAATAACAGAACAAATGGAGAAACGAATGCACAAGATTTTCATTATAGAAGATGATACAGTCATCAGCAAGGCGATTGCTTCTCATATCGAAACCTGGGGTTGGGAAGCGCGCTGCGCAGAAAATTTTAAAGATATTATGGCGGAGTTTTCTGATTATGCACCAGATTTGGTACTTCTTGATATCGGACTTCCCTTTTATAACGGCTATTACTGGTGTACACAGATTCGTGCCGTGTCCAGTGTACCGATTATCTTTATTTCCTCGGCGTCAGACAATATGAATATCGTCATGGCCATGAATATGGGCGGCGATGATTTTATCGCCAAGCCTTTTGATCTTGCGGTGTTGACTGCGAAAGTGCAGGCACTGCTGCGCAGGACCTATGATTTCGGCATGCAGAGTCAGACTTTGACCCATATGGGCGCGGTGCTCAATCTGGGGGATGCCAGCCTGACTTATCAGCAAGAGAAGATTGATCTGACCAAAAATGAATTTAAGATTCTGCAGATTTTGCTGGAGCGGAAAGGCACGGTGGTCAGCCGGGACGATTTGATGGTGAAACTCTGGGAGACGGATAGCTTTGTCGATGAAAACACGCTGACGGTCAATGTGGCAAGACTTCGGCGGAAACTGGATGTCAGCGGACTTTCCGATTTTATCAAAACAAAGAAAGGCATGGGTTATTTGATAGAATGATGATCGGAAGATTTATACGCAGCAAAATAAAATCGGCGTTGCTCTTTGCCCTCTATCTGGGGGTGTTCTGTCTGGTGGCATATCTCTACAGAATGCCTTTAGATGTGCTGCTTTATGCCAGTCTTCTGTGCCTGTTTTTCGCCGGTGTATTTATGATATACAGTTACTGCAGGTTCAGACAGCGGCAGATGGTGCTCGCGGATCTTCGTGCCAGGATTCAGTTTGGTCCGGAAAAATTGCCGGCGCCGGCAAACGCCATTGAAGAAGAATATCAAAAGATCATCCAGTCGCTGTATCAGACCACTTCTGCAGCGGTGTCCGAAAAGGATCAGTCCATGAGTGATATGATTGAATATTATACCCTCTGGGCACATCAGATCAAAACGCCGATCGCGGCCATGGCTCTGCTGCTGCAGAGCATGCCGACGGGAAAGGAGAAAGACGCCCTTTCTATGGAACTGTTTAAAATTGAGCAGTATGTAGAGATGGTGCTGTCTTATTTGCGGCTTGGTGCGGACAGCACGGATTTTCGCATCGGTGAGCAGGATTTGGACCGCATTGTAAAGGATGTGGTGAAGAAATACTCGACCATGTTCATTAAAAAGAAGATTTCTCTGGAGTACGCGCCGCTGGAGACGAAAACCATTTCCGACGAGAAGTGGCTCAGCTTTGTCATTGAGCAGGTACTGTCCAACGCGTTGAAATATACACCGGAGGGAAAAATTTCCATCTATATGGACAAAGCACAGCCGCGCACGTTGGTCATTGCGGATACAGGCATCGGCATCTGGGCGGAAGATTTGCCTCGGGTCTTTGAAAAGGGCTATACCGGCTACAATGGGCGTACAGACAAGAAGTCGACTGGTATCGGTCTGTACCTATGCCGGCTGATCATGAACCGATTGGGACATACGATGACCATCGAGTCGGAAGCAGGCAAAGGCACCAAAGTGAAACTGGGTCTTGATTACGAAAATGTAAGATTTGAATAAAATATTGTAAGGGAATGTATAGGACTTACGTTCCCTTTTTTGATAGACTAAAACCATAATCGAAGAAAGGGGTTTCAAAATGACCATTTTAGAAGTGAAAAACTTGAAAAAAATTTATACAACCCGGTTCGGCGGCAATCAGGTGCAGGCATTGTCCAACGTATCGTTTTCTGTGGAAGAGGGAGAATACGTAGCGATTATGGGAGAATCTGGTTCCGGGAAGACGACACTTTTGAATATTTTGGCGGCGTTGGATAAGCCCACCAGCGGAGAAGTGCTTCTAAACGGACGGAATATTGTTACGATTTCTGAGCGAGAAATTTCAGCATTTCGTCGGGATAATTTAGGCTTTGTATTTCAGGATTTTAACCTGTTGGATACGTTTTCGCTGCAGGATAATATTTTCTTGCCGCTGGTGCTTGCCAGGAAGCATTACAGGGAGATGGCAAAGCGTCTTGCGCCGATTGCAGAGCAACTTGCCATCAAAGATATTCTGAAAAAATATCCGTACGAAGTATCCGGCGGACAGAAACAGCGTGCAGCCGTGGCAAGAGCGCTGATTACAAGACCACAGCTGATTTTAGCGGATGAACCGACTGGGGCATTAGATTCAGCGGCGTCTTCCAGTCTGCTGCAGCTCTTTGAAGAAATCAATCAGGCGGGGCAGACCATTTTGATGGTAACCCACAGTACCAGGGCGGCAAGCCATGCCGGCAGGGTTTTATTTATTAAAGATGGCGAAGTGTTTCATCAGATTTATAAAGCAAATATGACAGAAGACGAGATGTTTGCAAAAATTTCGGATACACTGACAGTCCTGCAGTCAGGTGGTGGCAGACGTGGTTAGAAACTTTTCTTGGAAGCTAGCGCTGCATAACATCAAGAACAATCGGAAGTTTTACTTACCGTATTTTTTGGCGTCAGTCGGCATTATTGCCATGTTTTATATCATCTGTTTTCTTGCCATGAGTGAAGGAATTTCCGCCATGAGCGATACCCTTTCTATTATTATGGGGTTGGGTGTCATCGTGATGGCAATCTTTGCGTTTATCTTTCTCTTTTATACCAACAGCTTTCTGATGAAACAGAGAAAGAAAGAAATCGGTCTTTACAATATCCTGGGCATGGAAAAGCGGCATATTGGCAGGGTGCTGATCATCGAGAATGTATGTATATCAGGCGCTTCTATCGCAATCGGACTGCTTTGCGGGATTTTGTTCAGCAAACTGGTGTATCTGTTTCTCAGTTGGGTGTTCGGTGCAGAGCCGCCGTTTGGAATTGAGATTTCAAAAGATGCCATGTTTTACAGTCTGGTGCTGTTCGGTATCCTCTTTGTACTGACGACGCTGACCAATCAGATGAGCATTCGCCTGGCAAAGCCCATCGAACTGCTCCATGGCGGCAATGTAGGAGAGAAGGAGCCAAAAGCAAAAGGGGGGCTGGGCCTGCTGGGATTTTTGTGCATCGGTGCAGGCTACTATATTGCGCTGACCACAGAGAATCCGCTGAACGCGCTGCTGATGTTCTTTGTGGCGGTAGTTCTCGTGGTCATCGGTACGTATTGTCTTTTCACAGCAGGCAGCATTGTGATATTAAAAGCGCTTCGCAGGAATAAAAACTTTTACTACAAACCGGGTAATTTTACGGCAGTATCTGGCTT
>CANBFZ010000036.1 GCA_947367725.1 uncultured Eubacterium sp. | reverse complement strand
CCACTTCCACTGTACCAAGCTCTACATCCACTTCTACCTCGACAAACCAAGCGCCGAACGGCAGTCCCGCCTGCTCACGCACATTATGTCTGGCGTGGTGAATATGAATCGGCACGCAATCTGTGTGCAGCATGAACCATTCCACACCAATACAGTTTTGCGGATCCGCGATTTCAAAAACCATACCGTGTGTAATATCCAGTTCAGACGGCTGCTTTCCCATGTATTCCCCTACTCTGCGCAGAATTTCTGCTTTCAGCTTTTCTGCGGCTTCAACCATGGCTTCCGCATAAAGAAAAGAAATAACGCTGTCAGTCGGCGCATTGTCCCGAAGCCCCAGCTCTGTATCTCCAAGCGGCGTCCAGAGAATGTCTTCCGGTTTCACATCCAAATAGGCAAGGTTTTCCGCACAGGCAAACACTGCCGCGCTGTTGCCGCCGGCACCGGTTTCTGAAGTCGGCGCCTGAATAATCACTGTCATATCCGGGTTGAGCCGGATGCTCACCTCATAAAATCCGCGGGTCAGTTCGTTGAGTTCCGCATGCCACTGATTCCAGATGGCAACGCCGATCCCTCTTTTCTTATATCCATCTATGCACGGTCCTTCGGCTGCCTTGTGCCGGTTTTTCCAGCCGATGGCTTCTGCGCCCAAATCCAGAATTCTGCAGATGCTGTGATTCTGCTCTCCAGGCCAGTTGACATCATTGCCGCAGTTCATCTTCAGTATGTCCAGCACATCAATGCCGGTCTTCTCTGCCAACTCGTCAAGGAGTGCCATAAAGGTCCAGCAAAGCTGTACATTGCCGATACCGCGCACCACGCCGCCGGGCATCCTGTTGGTAAACCAGGTATACGAATGCATGCGGATATGTTCTATCGGCGCAAAATCTCGATCCAACACTTCCCGCACCAGAAATTCTACATTGTGATCGCAGGCGCCGATATAGGCACCGGTATTGCCTTCACAGATCATATCCATGCCCAGGACTTTCCCCTCTTTGGTGCAGCTGGCTTTGACTCTGTAGCGATTGAGATTTCTCGTTTCATGAAATTCCTCATGATTGGTCATCTTATAGCGCACCGGTTTTCCCGCCCGTTTTGAGAGGTAAGCGGTGATCAGAAAGAAAATATCTTCACCGGTGTTCCATTTGCCCATATGGGCGCCGCTGTTGCCGTTTCTGACACGAATTTTGGCAAGCGGCACATGGGTATAATCGTGAAGAAACATTCTGGTCTGGTCGGACATATAGTGGTTCGTCCAAACATCCATCTTGTCCTCCCGCCAGTCGATCACACAACCCCGGTATTCCAGGCAGCCATGGGTTGTCACACCGCCATAGGTTTTATCCACTTCCAGTACAAAATCCGCCTCTGCCATGGTTTGATCCACATCGCCTCGACTATAATAAAGATCGTCAATGATGCCATCCTCACTGTGTCTAAGCTGGTTTGTCGCAGGATTCAGTTCGGGATGAATGATCACCGCATCTTCCCTTTTCGACGCCTCCATCTCATAAATAGCAGGCAGGATTTCCCACTTGATATCGACCAGTTTCAAGGCTTCCTCTGCAAGTTCCGGTGTTTCAGCCGCTACCGCTACACCCATATGATCGCCTACCCAAAGTCCGGTCTCCGGTAAAAACTCTCGATCCCAATACCGCATTACGGTATCCACATCTTTCGGCGTAATGGCAATGTCCGTCCAGCAGTGGGTTGTTCTTCCCAGGGCGCGAATTTCCGGGTCATCACAGCGAAGTACCGCCCATACGCCTGGCAGCGACTCCGCCTTTTCTGTATTCATTTTTAGGATTTTGGCATGGGGATAAGGACACTCCAAAATCTTTGCATACAGCATGCCGGGCAATTTCCCTTTCAGGGTAATATCATCCAGATACTGCGTTTTTCCAAGGGTCTTTTCTTTTGCGTCTATCTTCGGTCTGTAGGTGCCCATATACTGCTTCTGTTCTCTTGGCACGTAGCGTATTTTACACTTCTCCATCGCTGATACTCCTTCCTATCCGTTGTACTTCTATATAAAGCAAAATGTGTGCCAGCCATAGACCTGTACCGCTGTAATGCTCGTTTTGCTGTAAATTGCAATGGTTATAGCGATCAAAGGATCCATGGCTTCCTCTTTCGTTTGTTTCATATTCGAAACGAAGTTTCACAAAAGACACAAACTTGAAACATCTATGAGCGCAGTATTTTAACATGGTGTATAGACGCGTAAACGCAAAAGACGGCAAAGCCAAAGGCTGTGCCGTCTCTATGCGCATTTTATCCATTCTGATTTGCCACCATGTCGATGACCATATAGTCATGGGCAGAGGTCGGCATCAAAGTATTCTCAGCAAGACCCCGATAACGCTTTCCGTACATATCCCATATGGTGGTATTGCACATCAATTCCTGGGTTCTTCCTATAAATTCGCCATTTTCGTATACCAAACCGAACTGTACCGGCAGGGCGTAACCGCCCATGTTATTATAAGAGCCTGCCAGAGAGAAGAACACATAAATCGCACGTTCTCTGCCCACCAATGCATCTAGATTCTGATGCTGCCCAGTGATCGTTAAACCCACCGGACGAATCTGCGGAATTCCCGTTCCGCCAATGCCGCCAAGGCAAGGGACATTTTCTGGTTTCGCCTCTGCGCTGCCCGTATTCTCAAACCCATATTTCAGGCTGACGCTTTTATCTGTGTACGGTCTTAAGAATGTACCGTCTTTCACAAAATCCACCACGCCGCTGTCAATGATGGTACCCTCTGCATCAAAAAACGGTCTGCCAATATACTTCGCAGGATCGCTGTATTGCACTAGATTAAAATTCTCGTTAAATACCTGCTTTCCCTGCTGCCCGGTGAGCAGCGATCCGCCTGCACCGTAGTGCTGTCCATTCAGTTCCCGCTCAAAACAGGTGTTGATGAACCCATAATAAAGGTTGAAAGCATCCATGGTCGATATGATCATCGGATAGGACTTTCCTTCCTCCACCGTAATTACGTTTTCATAATTTGCGAGCACTTTTTCTACATGGGCAAAAATTCCCTCCGGATCAAAGGTTCTGCTCTTGTACGGAATTGCACCATCGGTGATATTGATGCCATCGCGTATTTTCAGGCTAATTTCTCCCAAATAATAGCGATCTTTAAATGACAAGTCCAGCCCTTGGCTGTTTACCAGCTTATGCTCCTCTTCCACGATCCGAATAGAATTACTGAAAATAATACCGGGGAATCTCTTTTTCAGACGAATGATGAGATCTTCACACTGATCCTCAAAGACTTGATAGTCCGGTGCTTTTTCGCCCGCTGTCATATCCATATGGCACACACGTTCAGTTTCCGGCGTCGGTTCATATGGCACTTGATAACAAAGCATTTCTTCTGCCCTGCGAAACATCTTTTCTTCGTCGCAGTCACTTTCTGAATATTTCAGTCCGATGCATCCCTTGTCGTAGACGCGGAACCCCTTTTTTCTCGAAACCCGCCGGCGCGTCGCATCCAGTTTCGAATTGAGGAACACGGCCGCATACTCGGTGCTGTTTATTTCATACTTTTCTCGAATCATATCTGCTCCCTCCTATACGACACTAAGCGACTTAAATCGCACATATGGTCCGCCGTCTGATGTAGCAAGTCCAAGCTGCGGCGGTTTCCCGCAGCGAATGTAATATGCCGGTTTTAGAATGACTTCCTTCGTTCTGCCCTCGATAGACGCCAGCGCGTCTTTGCATCTGGCAAAAATCAGCGATACTGCTACCGGTTTTGTTATTTTTCCATTTTCTATCAAATAACATCTGCCCGGCGCGATGCTGAACACATCCAGACCGCCGCCTGCAATATAGGTATCCGCAAAGATTCCTTTTTCGATGCCTTTGAACAAATCCTCCATTGGTAAAGTGCCAGGATTCAGGTATACGGTCGTCATTCGCACCATAGGCTCCCAAGTGTAGTCGATGGCTCTCGCATTGCCTGTCATCGGCAGATCCAGTTCTGCCGCTGCAGCGGCATTTGTCATGCGATCGCCCACACAGCCCTCTTTTACGATAGCCGTCGGTCTGGATTTGGTGCCTTCATCATCAAAAGGCAGATAAATAGAGGATTCGATTTCTCCGTCATCTACAATAGAAATCCCTCCATCACAGATTTCCTCACCCATGGTCCAGATGCGTTCCATGCCTGGCGCATCCACAAAGAAATCACCTTCACTCTTGTGTCCTACGCTTTCATGACAGAGAAGACCTGTATTTTCCGGAGAAAAGACAACCGGATACGTGCCCGGCTCAACGCTGACGCACTCCCGTACATATTCTTCTGCTTTTTGGATATGCTCTGTGATCTCTCTGTCCACACGCGCATCAAGATCAGAAAGTTTATGGCCAAATTTCTCGTAATTTTCCACCAGCACATTCTCACCGCAGGCAAAAGTACCCGACAGCACCAGCGACAGAACCTCTTCATCATAATAAAGGTCTGCACCCTTGCTGGAGTAAAACTCCCGCACATTGTGAATCAAAAGCAGCTGTGTAGTCAAATCGGTCATCAGGCTGCACTGCGACATGTACTGAACAGGATATTTGGAGACTACCGCAATTTTGTCATCCAAAGGCAATTTGCCGAATCCGTCTTCATAGGCTAGCCGCCGATATTGGTTTGCTTCCAGTTTCTTTACCACTGGACAGTCGTATACCGAAGGATTCGGTGACGCCTTTGCTGCCAGCGCATCGATTTCCTCCTGAATCTGCGATTTTCCCGTAAAAGAACTGTAGTACCAGCGATGTCCGTCATAAATGCGAAGAAAGACGCCTTCTACATCTTTTTCCTTAATCTCTGCTAAAACCTCCCTATCATAGGTTAGTTGGGTTTCATTGTAGTTGTCAATTCGTATATCGGTATAAAGATTTTCTGGGAAGTTATACATAGCGTTTTCCCCCTTTGTAAACGACAAATGGCGCCTTGATCGTCCCCGGCTCGTCATAAATACAATTCTGCAAAATCAACAGATCTGCAGCTTTTCCCGGCGCAATACTGCCGAACCGGTCTTCTACATCTAAAAGCTGCGCCGCTATGCAGGTAGCACTTCTGACCGCCTGCACCGGGCTCATACCTGCTTCAATCATATAGAGAAACTCATCTCTAGCGCTTCCAAACTGGTTGAACGGCGTACCTGCGTCTGTTCCCAGTGCAATCTTTACACCGGACTTTAAAGCAAGCTGAAAACTTGCTCTGTGGGCGTCCTTTGCCACTTCCGCTTTTTCTACGAGATAGGATGGCAGGCTGTCTTTTTGATTTAATATCTCATACACTGCCACCAGCGTCGGCACATAAAAAGTGCCCTTCTCAATCATCCAGCTGACAATCTCCTCGTCCAGATAAAAGCCGTGTTCTACCGAGTGAATCCCTGCGCGCACCGCATTTCTGATGCCTGCGTTGCCCTGGGCATGGGTGGCAGTCTTGATGCCTGCATGTTCCGCCTCTTCAATGCCCGCTTTCAGTTCTTCATAGGTCAGCTGCGTGGATGTGGTCTTGACACCGCGGGTCATCACACCGCCAGTTGCCATCATTTTGATATGTCCGGCGCCAGCCTTCAAAAGCTTTCGTACAGCCTTTCGCATCTCATCGGGACTATCTACTTCATCACCGAGCTGCCAGCCGTGACCACCGGTCATACAGATTAGTTTTCCACAGGGCAGAATATCTGGACCATCGATCTTTCCCTCTTTTTTCGCCTGGGAAAGTACAATATCAATATTTCTCGGATCGCCCATCCCACGCACATACGTGATTCCATTTTTCAGCAGTGCATCCATATGGTTTATGGCGTCAATGGTAAGATCCGCATCACTTTTCGCCGCTATGACAGCTGGATCTGCACAAGCAGGATCCATGCACAAATGTACATGACAATCCATCAGTCCCGGCATAATTGTCTTTCCCGTGCAATCCACTACCTCTACATCTTCTCCAAAGGAAAGCTGCCCATGGGGGCAAACTTCCTTTATGGTATTTCCTTCAATATAAACATCGTGCTGTAGGCGACTCTCACCTTGATACACGTCTAACACATTTGCACTTGCAAGCAAAATCTTATTCTCTGTCATCATCTTTCCCCTTCTTCCATTACAGCAATTCCTGGAAGCGATCTGTCGAATATGGCTCTCCAGCCTTTTTCTTTTCCAGCGCTTCTTGCAGTGCCGCAAAATTCTTTTTGGTTACAGGATATTTATACAGTGCGATCGCTGCCAAGATAAAGAAGATCGTCGGAATCACTGTAATGACGGTATTGAGTCCTGACAATACTTCCGGCGTCTGTTCTACTGCCATCCCGTCGTAACCGATCATTGACAGTGAGATGCCCGCAATCCACATTGCCAGCGCGCCGCCAGCTTTCTGAATGAAAGACATCAATGCGACGATACTGCCCTCACGACGTTTTCCATTGACAAACTCATCCACTTCACAGCTGTCATAGGCTAAGGTAACATAGTGCGCTACAAGACAACCATTGCACAGTACCAACGCAACGATGTAAATATAGAATGCGATTCTGTTTTCCAGGCTCATGAAGAAACAAATGATGCCTGCAATGACCTGAATCACTACTACACCGATCAAAACTTCTCTCTTACCGATGGTATTGCACAATTTATTGGCAAATGGCAGCATCACCATAATCGCCACGCTAAATACAATCCAGAATAAGCTCTGTTCTTCTGGCGTCAGTCTTGCCAAATTGTTCATAATATAAACCAAATTGGTAGAAATTAAGAGCAGTCCAAACAACGCTAGCATCATAGAAATCGTCAGAAATCTAAAGGTGCGGATCTTAAACAGTTCTTTGAACGTGACAAACAGGTTCTCTGCTTTGACGTTTTCCGCCTTCTGATATGGCTGATCCCATCCCTTGGTAAAGTACACGCAGATTACACAGGTAATCAGAAGAATTGCGCCTGTAATCCATGCGGTATATTTCCATGCATCGGCTTCCTGCCCACCATGATTGAGGGTCCAGCTGAGTACCCACATCGGACCCGATGTACATAAAATCAAAATCGCATTTTCCAGAATCATAACTACCGTACGCAGCGTATTTCTTTCGTTATAGTCGGAAGTGATCTCAGCACCAAACGCAAAGAACGGAATGACCCACATCGTCAGGGTGAGCCAGAAGCCCAGTGCAGCCACAATATAGTATGCCATCTGTGCAACGCCCGTCAAATTTACTGGCGTAAAGAGCATAATCACAAATAGTGCCAGCGGAATGATAGCTCGACACATGTATGCCCTTCTTCTTCCCATTGGAGATGTGCAGGTATCCGACAGCTTACCCACAATCGGATCTGTAATTGCGTCCCACAATACGCCGATTAAGGCAATGGTACCTGCAAAGGCAGCAGGAACGCCAGCCACGTCGGTCATAAAATATACGAAGTAAACATTAAATAAGTTCAGTGGCATCGCTTCGCCAAATCCGCCCATACTATAGGCAATTTTGGCTTTTAAAGATAATTTCTTGTCCATATGTATCCTCCTTCATGAATTATGGCACTTTAGACAGCTGCTTGCTGTCCTTTCGCATATTTTACGCAAAGAATGTGCCAATGCCGTATTTTCGAAGTACCTCTTGAAAAACAGCGGTCTGCGGGGCATTTCATGAAAACAAACAGAATTATGCCTGATTTTTCCGTCATTTTACGTTTCATATTTGAAACATTATATTTTTTTAGTCCTAAAAAAGTAACATTCTCCTTGACAGCCAACCGTGTCGGTCTTATAATTCTACCATATAGTACAAGGAGAACAAGCCATATGAGCCGATTAGTAAATATTCAGCCGACCGTACAGCAGGTCGCCAACGCCATATCCACCGTCTTAAATATCGAAACCCTGATTCTGGACGAGAGTCTGAAGATTATCGCAGGTACAGGACAGTATCAGGAACGCATCGGCACTTACGAGGCTGAGAGCCGCTATGTAGAAGAATTTTTATATAAATATCTGCTTCGCGTGGGCGGCACCTATGTGGTAGATGATATCAACGATCCACTCTACGGACCGGCAGAATGGATTAGTGGAGAGAAAGGTGAAATCTGCTGCACCATTTCCTACCATGAAAAACACATTGGCATTATCTCTCTGGTCGCTTTTACCGACGTCCAATACAGACATCTCATCGACAATCAGTTTTCCATCTGCAACTATCTGAAAAACATGGCGACCCTCCTTTCCTCCTATCTTGGCAATATCGATCATCTACGTGATCTGAACGTACAGTCCAACCTACTGACCGAAATTGTCAACGGATCTCCCCAGGGTATCATCGTCATTGACAGCAACGGCTATATTACCAATGCCAACAAAAAAGCAGAGTCTCACATCCTCACCAGCGCAAACCTGAGCTGGGGACTTTCGGGACTACACCTGGATGCCTTCTGGCCTGCTGCCACCGCTATTTTTTTAAATACAAAAACAGGATTTCAAAACAGAGAGCTGCACTTTAAAGAAGAAAATATCAAGATTATGGCATCCTGCAAACCGGTCTACAACGAAAACGCCCTGCAGCGGGTTATCATCTTCTTTGATGACATCGCTGAAGTTAAAAAGACTGCCTACAAAGTGCTCGGCTCCAATACGATGCACTTCGATTCCATCATCGGTGACAGCATAGAACTTTCCAAAGTAAAAGAATTTGCCCGCAAGATTGCCGCCAGCACCTCCACTGTTTTGATTACCGGAGAAAGCGGCGTGGGTAAGGAAATGTTCGCAAGAGCCATCTACGCAGAAGGTCCTCGGTTCAGTGCGCCGTTTATTACCATCAACTGCGGCGCAATTCCAGAAAATCTCATTGAAAGCGAACTCTTCGGCTATGTCGACGGCGCCTTCACCGGCGCATCCAAGGGCGGACATATCGGAAAATTTGAGGCAGCAAACGGCGGCACGATCTTCATCGACGAAATTGGCGAACTGCCCCTTGCCATGCAGGTCAAGCTGCTCCATGTGATTCAAAACAGACAGATAGAGCGAATCGGCAGCAACAAACTCATTGATATAGACGTACGCATCATTGCTGCCACCAATAAAAACTTGGCTGAAATGTGTAAAACAAAGGAATTTCGTGAGGATTTATATTACCGTCTCAATGTCATTCCGATTACCATACCACCGCTGCGGGAACGAACGGATGACATTCTTCCGCTAGCACAATACTTTTTAAAGAAATATGCGCAGATGCTGGGAAAAGAACTGCGTGACTTCTCTGCGGAAGCGGCAAATCTTCTCACCCTGCATCGCTGGCCAGGCAATGTGCGAGAAATTGAAAATGTCGTGGAATATATTGCTAACGTAGCGCAGGAACCTTGCATCGTGCCAGCCGACTTTCCGCCACTGTTTCATTCTCTGGCAAATTCAGAAACGGGTCTGACCGAAAAAGAAACCCTAAAATCCAACGTAGAAAAATACGAAAACTTGGTGCTTCATAAACATCTGCAAGATTTAAAAAGCGGCAAAATGACTCGAGAAGAATTGGCAAAAAAACTAGGCATCAGCAGAACCTCCCTCTATCGAAAATTGAAAAAACTGGAAAACGACGCCAGCACTAACTGAGTCTTGCTTCCACAATAATTTTGCTTTACATTTTACTAAAATCTGTGTTATACTATTAGAGTCATGCGCCAGTAGCTCAGGGGATAGAGTAGCACACTCCGAATGTGAAGGCCGCAGGTTCGATTCCTGTCTGGCGCACCAAACGACTGGCTTTGCCAGTCGTTTTTGTGTGCGATAGAATCAGGAAGGAATCGAACCTGAAAAGGCGCGAGCGTGAAGTGTTTCAGTTCAGTGAACTGAAACAAAGGATAGAATTTCGCTTTTCAATCAAAAAAGACTATTTGCATGAATTTCTCTCTTCATACAAATAGGCTTACTGTTTAGGATATGCTCTGTAGTTTTCGCGAATGCTCCGCTGCTACTTTTTTCAGAATTTCCACATCAGCTTTCAGACCGTCTAACGTATTGATGCCGCTAGCATAGCGTTCATAGGTAGTGGTATAGCAGTTTTCTGTCGTTTCCAACCGAGGGACGATCTCATTTTCCAAAGTCAATTTTATATTCCTGATTTCTGCCTCCAAGGAATTCTTTACACTGCTGATTTCTGTCTCCAAGGAATTCTTTAC
>CANBFZ010000035.1 GCA_947367725.1 uncultured Eubacterium sp. | reverse complement strand
CAGGTAATCAGTCCGCCAAGGCCTGCATACAGCACCTGTCTGCCCTTGATTTTTAGCATCAGCGCAAAACCCACTGATCCCAAAAACGCAACTGCCAGTTGTACGATCATAACACACCTCCCAGCAGAATAATGGTCAGCGCAAAACCACATGCAATGGCAGCCGCAATCAGCAGCGAATTGCAAAGGCGCAAAAGACCCGAAGCAATATCGCCAGTCAACATATCCCGCACCGCATTGGTCATCGCGATGCCCGGAATCAGCAGCATGATGCCGCCGATCATCAGCATATCCACATGCGCTCCAATGCCCAGTGACACAAACACATGGGCACAGATACCGCCAACCACCGACGCCGCAAAGTGGTAGACAATCTGGTTTTTTTCCCGCTTCGCGTAAAATAACTCAAACAGCACCAAAACCACTGCCATCAGACAGGATGCCGCGCCGTCCAGCCAAGTACCGCCAAAAAATACCGCAAAGGCGCCCGCGCCTAGCATACAACCGACAAAACGCAGCCAAAGGGGCTGTTTCGGCCGTCCTAGCACTTCGTCAAACTTTTCACGAAGCACAGGCACATCTGGCCTATTCGCACAAATATACCGGCTCAAATCATTGAGATAATCCAGCCTGTCGAAATTGGTATCATAGCGAACCAATCTTCTGATATGGGTCAGAATTCTACCGTCCGGCGCCTGCATCGTCACCTGAATATTGGAGGTAATGATGAATACATTGATACGCGCCGCACCGTAACTTTCGCACATGCGGTAAATACTATCCTCCACCCGGCTAACTTCCGCACCGCAGCAGACCATTTCTTCTCCCACATCTAAAATTCCCTGTAAAATCAGGTCATAATCATACTGCATCTACACAATCTCCAGCTTCATGACCTCAGGATGACAGCTTTTTTGATACTGGGGACAATATTTACACTCAAAGAAATTGGGTGCATCGACAGGATCAATGGCAGTAAATCCATTGGCTCGGAAAAATCCCGGTGCTCTAGCGACCAAGTACAATTCACTGCCGCCCAGTTCCTTTACTGTATCAATTACCTTTTTCAAAAGCATATGCCCAAGTTTCAGTTTTCGGTACGGTGGCTCCACTGCGATGCCGTCAATAATATAGCGTCCTTCCCGCTTTGCCAGCACGGCCGCCGCCACCAGATGTTCCTCCGCACCGTGGACCATTTCAAAACACCGGACGATGTCGGTATCCACTTCTTCATCCCCGTCAAATTCTAATTCATTTTCCACAAAAAACCGTACCAGTTTTTCATATTCCTCGGTCTGTCTCATGATCAGACGCATCATACCGATTCCTCCCCCATATTGTCTTCTAAGGTAAATATTTTCAGACGGTTATGCAGCACGCTGAAAGAAAGTGGCAACTTTTCGCCGTGTTCCCCGTCGATATCTGTCGGTAAATCGCATTCGGACTCAATTTTCAGATTGCTGGTCTGGAAATGCAGCACCCGTTTGCTGGACGGATGACTGCCCTGCAAAATCTTCATAAAGACCCCCGGCATTTCCAAAAGCGTCATATTACGAAACAGCAGCACATCTAAAAGACCATCGTTGATCTCCGAATCCGGCGAAATTTTTTTGAATCCGCCTGCCGACTTGCCGTTCATCACCACCATGAAGTACATCTTTTCCCGATAGACTTTTTCCGGCGTCGTCAGTGTGACCTTGATCGGCTTTAGATTCGGCACTTCGGACAGCCCCTTTAGATAGTATGCTAAAATCCCGATGGTATTCTTCAGGGTCGGGTCCGTTTTCTGGCTCACATCCACAACTTGTCCCATGGCAGCCACATTGATAAAATATCGGTCGTTGACCTTTCCTACGTCAGCATACGTGTAATTGTGCCCCAGTGCAATGTCCATCATACGTTCGATATCGCCGGATAGATTGAAATAATACGCAAAATCATTAGCTGTCCCCGCCGGCAAAATCGCCAACGGCAAGTGAATATTATTTTGTACCATCGCATTGACGCATACATTAATTGTGCCGTCTCCGCCGGCAGCAATGATCTGACGAAATTCATCCTGCATCCCCCGCCGGCTGATTTCTGCCAAATAATCTGCGATTACTGTACCATGCGCTGCCCGAATCGGCACAGTAATATATCCCGCATCCTGGCAACGACCGATGATATAATCGAGATTGTTTTTAAATACGCCGCTGCCTGAGTTCGGGTTGTAAAATAAAATAATCTTATTACGCTTCTGCATCTCCTGTTCCATGGATAAGCCCCCTTATTTCTCCAATCAAATATAATGAACCCGCAAATAGTACCAGATCATACCCATCGAGACGTTCCATTGCGCAGCAAACTGCCTCGGCTGGTGTTTTGCAGCACAAAGGCGATGTCCCTCGCTGTCTGATTTTTTCTGCCAGCTCTTCTGCAGACAATTTTCTCGGATTATCTGGCTCTGTGACAATAAAATCTTTGGTTACATCCATAAACGTATCCAGTACGATATCGACCTCTTTATCTGCCAGAATTCCAGTTACCATCAGAATCCTTTTTTCTGCGAAATGGCGCAAGACAGTGTCTCGCAGTGCCTTTGCTCCATCCGGATTATGGGCGCCATCTAAAATGACGAAAGGATTTCTCCGCATGATTTCAAAACGTCCAATCTGTTTTGCCTTCTGAAAGCCTTCCGCAATCTGCGCCTTTGTAACTTGGATTTCCTCTTTCCCATGTAACAGTGCGATGGCTGTCAGCGCCGTCAACGCATTTTTCACCTGATGAGGACCTGCCATAGGAATTGTCAGGTCATAGGTTTCTTGCATCACCTTCGCCCAAAGCTGCGTACCGTCTGCGGTTTCTTCCACAATCTCATATGGATTTTCCAACGCATGAAACAGCGACGAGTGATTCTGCATCGCCGCAAGACGGATCACCTGCAACGCGTCCTCATCTTCCACCCCCGTAATCACCGGACAGCCGTCTTTGATAATGCCTGCCTTTTCCCCTGCAATTTCTGCAGTGGTTTCACCCAGCCGGTCAGTATGGTCTAAAGAGATCGAGGTGATGATGCTGCAAAGTGGCTGCTTTACCACATTGGTAGAGTCTCCCTTGCCGCCCAGTCCCACTTCCAGCACCACATAGTCCGCACCCTTTTCCTGAAAGTACAAAAATGCGATTGCTGTAATGACCTCAAACTCGGTAGGAGATTCACATCCTTGCCCTACCATTTCTTCTGTTTTGGCAAGAACCAGGTCACTGCAGCGCTGCAGATCCGCATCGGCAATATAGGCGCCGTCAAATTCAATTCGTTCGTTGAATACTTCTAGAAACGGGGAGGTAAAGAGCCCGCACCGGTAGCCGGCTGCCTGCAAGGTTTCATACAGATACCTGCAGACAGAGCCTTTCCCGTTAGTGCCCGCCACATGGAGCACCTTCAGATTTTCATGGGGATTTCCCAGCTTTTCTAACAGCACGTTCATGCGTTCCAGTCCAAGCACCCAGCCAAATTTCTGAAATTTACTGATTTTGCTGATTGCATCCATCTTATTTATTCACTTTCTTTGCGACCATAGAGAGTCTGGCATCTACCTTCGCCAGCATATCTTCATATTTGGCCTGTTTTTCTTTTTCCTCATTGATCACCTTTTCCGGTGCCTTTGCAAGGAAGCCCTGGTTGGAAAGCTTGCCAGCTACCCGCTTTACTTCTCCTTCTAGTCTTTTCTTTTCCTTAGTAAGACGATCAAACTCTGCATTAAAATCTACAAGATCGTCCAGCGGAATAAAAATTTCGATGCCAGCGATGACAGCAGACATGACTTCTTCCGGTACTTCTGCCTTATCTGTCACAAACTTGATATCTGTGATATTGGCAAGATCTTTCATATATCTTTCGCCGCTCTGAATCTTTTCCAGTGTTTCTCCCTGGGCAAGAATGACAGCGGTCAAGGCTTTGCTCGGCTTTGCATCTGCCTCTGCGCGAATATTTCTAATGGCAGCGATGGCTTCCATGGCGATTTCCAGCTTTTCTTCTTCTGCAGCAAAACGTCTTTCCTCTGCAAATTCTGGCCACTTTGCCTTGATCAGGAAGCAGTCTGGATTGTCTTCTCTTTCGCAATTAGAATGCGGCAGAAAAGACCAGATTTCTTCTGTGATAAATGGCATAAACGGGTGAAGCATTTCCAGCATATTCTTCAGCGCCATCACCAGTACGAATCTGACAACCTTCTTATCTTCTTCGTCATCGCCCCAGAGTCTTTTCTTAACCAGCTCGATGTACCAGTCGCAGTATTCATTCCAGATCAACTCATACACCCGCTGTCCCGCCAGCGCAAGGTCGTATTTTTCCAGGGCTTTTGTTACATAATCTGCGGCGTCGTTGACTCTGCTGATCATCCATTTATCTTCATCGCGCAGTGCGATATTTGCAAAATTTGTAGTGTCACCGCACGCCATACCGCAGCAGTCCCCGCAGCATTTCGCCAGTTCTCTGAAATTACCGTCCTCATCCTGCAAGTTCATGATGACGAATCTGGAGGCGTTCCAAAGCTTGTTGGCAAAGTTTCTCGCCGATTCCAGCCTGTCTGTCTTAAAACGCATGTCGTTACCCGGTGTAATCCCTGTGGTCAGCATAAAACGCAGTGCGTCCGCGCCGTACTGGTCGATGACTTCCAGCGGATCAATGCCGTTGCCGAGGGATTTACTCATCTTGCGGCCTTCTGCGTCACGAACCAGCCCGTGAATATATACGTGATGGAACGGTGATTCTTTCATGGCTTCACAGCCGGAGAATACCATTCTGATGACCCAGAAGAAAATAATATCGTAACCGGTAACCAGTACATCCGTCGGATAGAAATATTCCAGTTCCTTGGTCTTTTCCGGCCAGCCCAAAGTCGAAAACGGCCAAAGCGCCGACGAAAACCAGGTATCCAGCACGTCTTCGTCCTGCTTCAAATTGCTGCTGCCGCACTTCGGGCACTTTGTAGGATCTTCTTCCGCTACAATCAATTCTCCGCAGTCCTGGCAGTACCACGCTGGAATTCTATGTCCCCACCAAAGCTGACGAGAAATGCACCAGTCTCTGATTTCTTCCAGCCAGTGGAGATATGTCTTTTCAAATCGTTCCGGCACATGGGTCAACGCGCCGCTCTTTGCTGCTTCGATGGCAGGTTTTGCCAAATCCTCCATTTTAACAAACCACTGATCAGAAAGCATCGGCTCGATGACAGTATGGCATCTGTAACATTCGCCCACCGGAATGACCTTTTCCTCCGTCTTTACCAGGTAACCCGCTTCTTCCAGGTCTTTTACCCAGGCTTTGCGGCACGCATATCTGTCCATTCCCTCGTATTTGCCTGCCATGCTGTTCATGGTGGCGTCTTCATTAATGCAGCAGAGATTTTCAAGACCTGCACGCTGTCCTACTTCAAAGTCGTTCGGGTCGTGGGCAGGTGTAATCTTTACTGCACCGGTTCCTTTTTCCGGATCTGGGTATGGATCAGCAATGACAGGAATTTCCCTGCCGACAAGGGGCAGAATGACTTTCTTTCCTACCATATCTTTATAACGTTCATCGCTTGGATGGACTGCAATGGCAACGTCGCCGAACATAGTTTCCGGTCTTGAGGTTGCAACGACCATTTCCTTGCCGCCTTCTTCTGCAGCCGGATAGCAGAAGTACCAGTACTGACCGTTTTTATCTTCGTGTTCTACTTCCGCGTCGGATAGAGATGTACCGCACTGCGGACACCAGTTGATCAGTCGGTTTCCTCTATAGATCAGTCCCTGCTTATATAAATGCACAAAGAAATGTCTGACTGCCTTGTTGCAGCCTTCGTCCATGGTGAATCTCTCTCTGCTCCAGTCGCAGGAATCTCCCAATTTCCGGCACTGTCTTGTGATTCTGCCGCCATATTCTTCTTTCCATGCCCAGGCACGTTTCAAAAATTCTTCTCTGCCCAGGTCTTCCTTCTCTTTGCCCTCGTCTTTTCTGATTTTTTCAACCACCTTTACCTCGGTGGCAATGCTGGCGTGGTCAGAACCCGGCAGCCACAGTGCGCTGTAACCCTGCATTCTCTTCCAGCGGGTTAAAACGTCCTGTAAAGTCTGATCCAGGGCGTGTCCCATGTGCAGCTGCCCCGTAATGTTAGGCGGCGGCATGACAATGGTAAACGGTTTCTTATCTTCTCTTACTTCAGCACGAAATGCGCCGTTTTTCTCCCACATCTCGTAGATGCGGTCCTCAAAATCCTTGGGATTGTAGGTTTTAGCTAAATTCTTCTCCATTGGAATCTCCTTCTTTCTGTAGTTTGATTGTTCTTGTACGACAAACGTATGAAATCCAAGGTACATTTGCAGAATGGATATGCCGTATTCGCATAGAGGTTCTGCATTTCCGGCATTTTTGCATCTAATTGCAGAACTTTCTCCTAAAGTCATACACGGAGGTTCTGCATTTTGATCCAATTCACCTCGATTTGCAGAACCTGCAAACTTCTTGCGCTTGTCATAAGTGTTTCTGTGTGTCTGGCTCCAGAGAGCAATTAAAAAATCCTCTGTGAGCATGCACTCACAAAGGACGAAAAAATTCCGCGGTACCACCTTTGTTCCATCCTTCCTCGCGACACTCTGTACAAAGCCAGTACATGCCGTAAATCCAGATGACACTCATTTCCAAAACAGCTCCAAAGCAACCTTCAGCAGATCCTTTCCTCTAAGGTCTCTCAGCCCATGAACCCTATTCTCTGTAAAGTGGTCTTCTGCCTACTCCTCTTTTTCAACGCTGCAATATTTTTTGCTTGTCTATTTAGTATAACCAAAAGCAGCCTTGCTGTCAACGATTTCCGCGCTTTAAATCTGGTTATAATCTTCTCTGCCGCTGGTTGTTTATGAAAAAGGTTATTTTGTGAAAAACCTTACTATTGAAATACACAAAAACTTTCCAAGGATTTATGAGAAAATAAAGTTCTTCTACGAATAAATCTAATCCTATAAAAAAATGTGTGGCGCCTATATGTCCACACATTTTTTCATGGTTCTATTCCTATTGCAATCCGTCTTTCAACTCACAGACCGTCTTCCCAAGCACCGGGTGACGCACCCATGGCGCAATCTGTGCCAGCGGAACCAGCACAAAGTCTCTTTGATGCATTTCCACATGAGGAATGGTCAATTCATTGCTCTCCATCACCAGATTATCATAAAGCAGAATATCGAGGTCAAGGGTTCTCGGTCCCCATCGAACCTCCCGCTTTCTGTCTGCTTCCGCCTCAATTTTATGGAGTAAGTCAAGAAGCTTTTCCGGCTCAAGCAGTGTCGAAAGTTCCAGGCAGCCGTTGAGAAAATCATCCTGCTCCACACCGCCGTATGGCGCTGTCACAATATAGTCGGAGACCTTTTTTACACGGCAGCCTTCCGCCTCAGACAGACGCGAAACCGCCATATCTAAATACCCCTTTTTATCTCCCAGATTGGAACCAAGTGCTATATACACCCGATGCCAAAATCGAGTCATCTTTACAGACACGTAATCAAGGGGCAGTTTCACCGGCGCCCATGGTTTTTTGATTTCCAAAGAAATCCCTGAAACCAGCGGAAATGCAGAAAGTACCGCCCATGCTAACTGCTCTGTCGCCGCCTCTATGAGCTTATACGTATGTTTCTGTAAAAAATCCACTATAAACGCAGACACTTCCCCGTAATGGGTAGATTCTGTCAGCGCATCGCTGCACCCCGGTGCTTGCAGCTTTGTATAAAGCACCGCAGATACCACAAATTTCTGCCCCAGTGCCGTTTCCTCGGGAAAGACACCGTGATTGGCAAAGACCTGCAAATTTTCTATATGAATCTCATCGTATGGTTTCATTTTCCTTCTCCCATAATCGCCCGTGTCATTTGTACTGCTCTGTCATTTTCTTTGATATCATGCACCCGGACAAAACATGCACCTTTCATCACGCCCATGACGGTAGTTGCCAGCGTGCCTTCCACACGCTGATCCACAGGCAAATCCAGGGCGTTTCCAATCATTGACTTTCTGGAGGTTGCTAAAAGTACCGGATATCCCAGCGCACAAAGTTCCTCTAGTCTGTTTACTGCAATCAAGTTATGTTCATAGGTCTTCCCAAAGCCTACCCCAGGATCCAGCATAATTTTATCTTTCGAAATTCCTGCCGCCTGGGCAATTTCTAAAGTTTCTCTCATATCCTGCAGCATATCCGGCATAAAGTCTTCATATTCTGCTGTTTCCCGATTATGCATCAAACAGCACGGCACATCATAAGCAGCAATCAGCGCCGCCACACTTCTATCGTATTTCAATCCCCAAATATCGTTGACCATATCCGCACCAGCTTCTAATGCTGCCTTCAACACCTGCGGCTTGTAGCTGTCGATAGACACAGGCACATCAAAATTCTCCTTCACCATGCGAATATACGGCACGACCCGATTGATTTCTTCCGCTATGGTAATCTGCACATGTCCCGGTCTTGTTGACTCGCCGCCGATATCAATTAGGTCTGCCCCCTCCTCCAGCATCTGTGCCACATGTGCCTTGGCGCGGGAAATATCATTCCATCTGCCGCCATCAGAAAAGGAATCCGGCGTAACGTTGAGGATTCCCATGATATAACAGTTATGATCTAGATCAAAGTCTCTATTTCCAATTTTCATGCTAGCCTTTTATCTCCTTGTTTTTCTTTTCCTCGCTCCATTTGCAGTGATCTTGTTGTTTACAATAAAAACAATTTCGTGAACCCTTGTCCCCTCGGTACAAAAGCCCTGGCAAATCCGGTTCCAACTGACACCCGTCGCTGCGGTGCGAAGAAATCGCCTGCAAAATCTGTGCAGACTCTGCTTCTCCAAACCCTGTATCCGGCAAAATTGCCGCCGCCAGCGCACAGCTAGCTTCATCGTGGGAAATTCCCTGGGTATACTCCAAACCTCTGCCGATATCGTGCAGCAGCGCCGCCGCATAGATCAGTTCTTTGCCAAATCCCAGCCCTTCTTCCAGATTTTCAATGTAAGCAAGACGCGCAGTATCTAGCAAATGCACCAAGTCATGCTTACAGAAAACGCGATTTTGTTCGCTTTCCTCAATCTGCGTCATGGCGCCCTGCCAGAGAGGATGATGCAGTATCCGGTTTACACGGCACATCGTTTCTGTTTCTTGATCCATTTCTTATCTCCCCAGCATCTGAAAAAAGCGGTTCTGCAGCGTTTCGTCCTGTTCAAAAGCACCGCGGGCGATAACCGTTACCGTCTTTGCACCCGGCTTTTTAATGCCACGCATGGTCATGCACATGTGCTCTGCTTCGATCAGCACCATGACCCCCTTAGGATGCAGTTCTTCCATAAAAGCGTCCGCAATCTGCGCCGCCAGCCGTTCCTGCAGCTGAAAACGCTTGGCAAACACTTCCACAGTGCGAGCGATTTTGGAAAGCCCTACGACTTCGCCATCGGGAATATACGCCACGGCAGCGTTGCCATAGAACGGCAGCATATGATGCTCGCAGAAAGAATAAAAATGAATATCCTTTTCCAGAACCATGTCATTATCCTCTACATGAAACCGCTTGGAAAGATGCGCCGCAGCACTGTCCTGATACCCCGCAGCAAGCTCCTCGTACATGCGAGCAATCCGCTCCGGCGTTTCCTGTAATCCCTCTCTGTTTATGTCTTCGCCGATTCCGGAAAGAATCAGGCGTACACCCTCTTTAATCTTTTCACTATCCATTGACTTTTTATTGTGTCCTTTCCATAAGTTCCTAACCCATAGAATTCATTATATGACATTTTTCTGTGAAGTACAAGGAAAAAGCAAGAAAAAGACATTCGTGCAAAAAACGATTGTGGATGATACGCTTTATCGATCACCTTGTTTGCGCAAAAGATTCATTGCCGCAGTTTTTGCCTTCGGAAAATGTTGATGGACACTTCAGTTTGACTTCCTTCCCATTTACAATGAAGCTGCACATTTTGTACGCTTTTGATATGCTTTCTCCTTTACACTTGACGCAATTTCTCAATTGCTTCTTCTTTGGTATTGACAAAGAAAAAGTCCTTTCCTTTGTTCGATTCGTAGATAAAATCGTGCAGCGGCTTGCTGGTATACCCGGAATAGTCGCCGTAAATTGCCACTTTCGTATGATAGTTGACAAACTTCTGTATGACTTCCCCCGCCAGACCGGAGCTTAAAATAAAAAAGGATTCTGTAATCGCCTCTTTATTGATTG
>CANBFZ010000034.1 GCA_947367725.1 uncultured Eubacterium sp. | reverse complement strand
CCGGTTCCGACTATCTTTCATATCATACCGGAGCTGCTTCATAACAAATTCTACTTTCTCCTCAGGAACAAACAGCTTTGCCGTTTCTTTTACAATAGATTCCACATCGCGCCACAAACTTCCGACAGGAAGCCCTGTTATGCTCGCAATACCGCTGACCGTTTTCTTTAGAGCAAAATATGTAGTCGCCGTGTCAGACTTCCAATATTGCAAAGAATTAACTAAATCTGAAAAACCTGCCATATCCATTCTGGCAACATCGTAACCCTGCATTAGCGACTGTACATCCCGCACCATCGGCAGCAACCCTGCTGGTACCGCATTATCCATAAAACCTTCACCAGCGTATGCTGCCCATTTTTCGAGGAATTCCTTGTCATCATCATCTTCCCCGCCGCCGCGAAGTGCATCAATCAGTGCTGCCGCCGCACCGGTCATTGCCGCCGTAGCAAGATGAGTTGCAGTCACCCTGGAAATTCTCTTCATTGCCGCAGCCTTATTTCCTGCATCCCAATCCCTGCTTGCCAAGGTATATTCCGTCTTAAGCATGTTCCAGGTCTTCGTCGGTTCAGCCATAAAAGAAGTTGCTGTCTTGCTGAACAGATCCGTCCTTCTCATGATTTGCGACCGATGAAACACAGAGTCAACCACCTGCGTCCTGTCCACCACATAAGAAAACCTTTCACTGACAGCATTCCAGTAAGCCTTACTGCCCTTTTCAAGGTCAGGCTTCGTTACCTCAACCTCCCTCTTCACCGCTCGCCATATCATCGACCAGGTAAAATCATCCGCCTTACCATACATGTCCATGAACAGCGTATCCACGATATTTTTATTATCTAGGAAAATATCCCGCATATCTCTGGATACGTCAGTATTATAGAAGCCCCACGATTTCCACCGCGCAATCGGACAATGTTCCTGCATTTCCAATCTAGCCTGTTTCGCAAACCCTGGAATGGATTTTACACTGACCGCCGCCTCCGCCAAATATTTCGGACTTATCACCGCATTTGCCCGAAAATACGCAGTTGGCTGCTGCACAAGGACGCGGAAATTAGCGCCAATCTTTGCCTTCTTGTAATTTGCTACCAGCTTGTTTGCCATCTCATGATCACGATTCTTCACATGATTCTGGTTCAAATCCTTCATGAACTGAGAAATGTAATCAATCGAACCTTTACCGAAAGCCTGTTCCAAACTCTTATGCACCGAAGCAACCTGCTTGCCATCTGCGTTTCTCGCCTTGTAGTTATACACCTTTTCAAAGTCCGTGATTGCCGGTACCAGCGCATTGTACATACTCATCGTATTTACATGCTGCGTAAATACATTGAAGATATCGTCAAGGACAATCGGATTTCCTGCATTGACAACCGTGTTCTTCGTAAAACCCACATTCTTAATCTTTGCGGGGTTCGACTTGTTGTCAAAGGATTCTGCCAGGAATGCATCCGAAGACTTGATTGGGAAATAGTTCTGTTCCCGGAACTTCTTATACCCATACAGCTTCATAGACGTCTCATTGCCCCATTCCGCACAAGTTTCAACCATGAACTTCTGCAGCGCATCAGCCACTTCCCGCTGCTCTTTTGTCAGCGTTCTGATGATGGTTTCCACTTCCTCCATCGTAGGTATCACGTGAGAAGTATCCAGCACTCGCTGCGACCATGCCTTAGTCAATGTCTGATGCTTTTTATCAATAACCGGAATCGGCGCTGCCGTCATACCCGAGCCTGCAATAATATGGCTCACTGCCTGATCTCGCTTCATCAGACAGTATAGTGACATTACCTGCGCCGGAACCAGCTCAATCGTGCTGCCTCCAACCTCAAAGGTCTGCGACCTTGCTTTATCGTCAATCCATTCTTTGATTTTGTACTTTTTCCGCAGCTTTTCCACAAAACCAATCGCTTCCGTGGTATTGTCAATATGGCGGTTCTGACCGTTACGCATATTCTGGTACAACTTTTCCATCGTTTCGCCCATCAACATGAAAGCATCAAACGGCGTCGTGTTCGACCACTGGAAGAAATCGCCCAAAGTACGCTTTGTTCCTCTGCGGTTTTTGTGATACATCCCAGAAGTCTCTCGCATCACTTGCTGCGCATAATCCGAAATATTTTCCCTCAACCCATCAGAGTACGCCTTATTCACAGAGCTGATGGCAAACCGAATATTCTTTACCACTCTGTACACTCCGGCAAGCTGTTCTGTCTCAAGTTCTTCAAAGCGTTTACCTTCCAGCGCAACACTCAGCTCACTAATCAAAGCTAAAATCTCATCATCAGCTTCAAGCATACTGCTTTCCTGCGCCATGATTTCCTGATACGCTTTATTCAGCGCTGCCAGCTTAATCGTCTTTTTCGATGGACCATTCTTCTCGGCGTATTTGTCCTTTCGCTTTGTGCCAAAGTCAAAGCTTTCCAGCATCTCAGCCACGGCTTTTCGGTAGTTTTCCGGAATGTGCTTTGTTTCAGTCGGACGAAGGAGAGAATCGGACAGCCACTGGGAGTATGCCTCAATGCGGCTGGTATAGTACTTTCTGTCTTTCCTGTCCTTATTCTTTTCCTTAGTCTCCCGAATCTTATCTTTATAGAACTGGTCTTTCTTTTCAAGGCGTTCACTTGCACGCTGACGCTGGTTTTGCATGATCTGCTTGTGATGTTCCTTGACCTTGTCAATCATTTCAAGATTCTTTTCACGCTGCTTTGCAAGAGCCGATTCTTTATCCTCTCTTGCTTTGGCAGTCAGTAGTTCAGCCTGCCTATCAAGCTTTTCTTTCTGTTTCTCATTCGCCCGAAGCTTTTCTTTCTTAATCGCTGCCATCTTCTCGTTGTACTTCTTGTCCGCGAAAGTCTCCTTCTGGTTCAGGTCATATGCCATTTGTAAAACATCTGCTGCAATGGTATCCGCAAACTCTGCAATCTCACCTTCCAAATAGTCTTCGGTGTATGGTCTCATGCCTTCAATGGCGTCAATGATATTGTACAGCTGATCAACCTCGTTGATATACTCCGAAGCGTCAAACAGTTCCGGATAAGATTCCGTTAGTTCCTGATAGAATGTGTCGATAGAGACACCCTTGTTCTTAGAAAGACGTAATGTCCCCAAGTGCGCTTTACGCAAGTCTTCAAAGTCAACCACATCATTCCAATATGTCTCGTCCAATTTTAAAGTCGTATTCTTTAAAGATTTTCTAAGATCAGTGTACTGCTGCCAGTATTCATCGTGGAGGATTTCCATGTTGCTGACAATCTTATCTGAAACATTTCTGCAAAGATCATCAACCAAATTCCAGTTGCCCTTAGGTTTTCTCATTTCACCAAACAGCTTTTTCATATCTTCCATAATGCTCTGATGCACTACCGGAACTCTCTTTCCGATGTATGCATCCATCAGCTTTGTCATTTCACGACCGGTCTGCCTCATATCTGGAATCGCAATCCGCGAACGCTTAAACTCGCCTTTCAGGCGAGCAACTTCCTTTTCGAGAGAAGAAATTCTTTCCTGTTGTTTCTCCTCGTTGGTCTTTAATTGGAAGCGTCCCACATCAGTTACAATATCATTTACTGTTAAGTTATTGACATTGTTCAGCTGCTGTAGTAAACTCATTAAAGGAGCAGTGTTGCCTCCGCGGGTACTGCCCAGTTGGGTCGCCGCGGTCTTGGAAGGCACACTGCTTTGTTGTATTATGCCTACCTCATGAAGATAATAGCTTTGATCATTAAGCTGTTTATTACGATTTACAACAACTCCCATATAATAATTGACCCTGTTAATACTGATTGGCGCTGCCAGAACAACTGTATCATAACTCCTACCTTTCCATTTGTATTGGGCATCTATAACCTGTCCTTGCTCGATTACTTTTGGCACTGCGGTAAATGCAATTGCCTTATTTCTTCCAATGCCATGACCCAACGAAGACTTGACACCATTTCGATTAAGTTCCACATCTCCTAAAATGTGGTTCCTTGCAACATTTCCAATCTGGCTAAAATACCTGCTAACCTGCGTAATTAAATCATCCTGACCTTTTGCGAATTCATTTCCGGTCATAACAGCTACAGGCTTCATATTTACCACTGTCTTCATATTCTCCAGCGCCTGCCGTTTCGTCATGTTGAATTCGCGGATGTCGCTATTCTTCAGCTGATACCTTATATCCGGACTGTCTGTCGGATTCTGATTTCCCACAGATTTGATTTGCTCTGAATAGAACGGAATCACAACTGTATGACCGTCACCTCCGTTTTTTCCGCCTTCGTCAACAATTCCATCATACCCTTGCTCTTTTAAAAAATCAGTAATAACATCAGGCACAGACGTCCAAGAATATGTTGTTCCTTCATTGTAATCATCCTGTAAGCGTTCTGCCCATTCATACGGGTCAACATTTCTCTTGTCCCACATATCTGCACTTGCAGACTCCTGCTCATAAAAGGATAAATCCGTTGCATCAATCCAACCATATACATCATCGACAAATTCTTGGTCAATGTCTGTGGTAACTAATGGATTTGTCACGTTCAAATAAGTCTCATAGACTTTCTCTTCTCTGTAGTTTGGATCCTTGTAATACGCATTTTCAATTCCTACCATTTTCAATACATCAAGGAACCTAGATTCCTCGTTAAACAATTCACCACTCGCAAGCCATGAATCAACTAATGCCTGCAACGCATTTCCTCTTGCAGGCCTGATATCATAACCGCCATTTCCCCATGTGTTGCCGGGTTCCAATTCAAAACCTTCCACATCGTCATCCCATTTAAGCTGTTGTGCTTTTTCTTTCACTTCGGATTTCTTTGTTGCGGAAAGCCTATACCACAAATCGACGATACTTACATCATCACTCCCGTCATTCACACGAAATTGTGTCTCGTATGTGTCATAGGTATCATCATAATCTATGGAAGTATCTGCTTTATTGCGGCTATAATTTCCGGCAATGTCTTTGCTATCAGTGAAATATGCCATCGGTCCGCTGGTCGCACGGTTCGGGTCAAAATAATATCCCACGCGATCTGCCCTGGCGGTTCCGTGATACATCACCTTCAAATTGCCTTCTTCATCTCTGATTGCTGAGTCTTTGAAAAATTCAGCTTGAGCTCCTGTTAAGATCTTTCCTTCGGAATCTTTCATTGTCTGAGATTTTAAAGAAAATTTTTCTTTTTTAGCCTCTGCCTTTTTAAAGGCTTCAGCAATTGCACGATTTTCCGAAAACCCATTGCCTTTTTCATTAACATATGCTATTTTATTAATAGAACCATATTCGGTTACCTCTGACGGGAATTGCACCCTGAGCGACGCTAACCAATTATTGGTTCTCTTTTTATCTGGTTCAATATACAAAATATTAGAGTTATCTAATAGAAATTGAATGTTTGAATTTGTTCTACCATATGCACTTGTAATAACCTGTAAATCTGCAATAGTATTATTTCTTTTTGTTGTGGTTAATTTCATTGAAACCATAACTGCATTCCCATTGCGTGCCATCAACTCTCCAAGAATCGTAACACTATTCAGCTTTGTCCTAGACTGCATGACAACAATCGGATACTCAATCATTTCCGGAATACCCTTAAACACCTCTCGAGACATTTCAGAATGATCGTCCATAATCTTGGCAATTTTCGCTTTATCGAACTTGATTTTCTCCCCTCTTACACCTACGCTCTTAAGTGCGGCCGAAACAGTTCCAACATTAAAAAATCCACCTGACCGTCTTCGTTCTTCTTGAGTAGTAGTATCCATCCAGTTATCGAACTCATCATAAAATTTTTCATTAATGGAGTACCTCACTTTACTCTGTCCGGTCTTTATCCCCACACTTTCATTTAGCGCCTTCACCCACAGCCTCTCAGCCTCTTTCAGCGCTCCAATTTCTTCAAGCCACTTTCCCTTGGCATTGACATTATCCTCGCCGTGAGAGCGCGCAGCGAGCCTGTGGAAGGTGTCTAGAAGCGACCGGATACCATCAAGTAGCTTTTCGCCCAAAGACCGGTTCTCAAGCACCAGTTCAGAAATTGCGCTATAGTCCGTAAAGAACGCATCCGTTGCATCAGCCAGCAGTTCATCTTCTGCCTGCGCACGCGTTAATTCCACACCGCTTGCCGCGTAGCGCTCGACCATTTTGCGCACCATCATGTCATACTTATTCTTATCAGACTCATAGAACTTATGGAACACATAGTCCTTTAGCTCCTGATATGCCTCCGGCGCCGTCTCCTGCAGATTATGGGTCAGTTCATGTTTCAGCACGTCAAATACCGGCGTCTGCGCCTTCGCAGAAATATATATTACGCCGTCCTGATATTTGCCGTTGGCTACATCTTTACGCCCACCCGCGTCAATCTGATCCATGACAACGATATGCTTTCCAGTAACATCAGCCACCATACGAAGGGCATTAGACTGTTCCTTCCCTAGTTTCTTTGCATTTCTTTCGGACAGTTCGAGCGTGCCTCTAGTTCTTTTCCCTTTTACAACCTGCTTCTGCATCGCTGCAGCCTGTTCCTGCTCAGCAAGGTATACCTGATTCCCTGCCTGATAAGCAGCCATTTTGATATCATCGGTGATATATCCCTGATACGCTTTCGCAATAGGAATCTGCTCATAGTTGAAGTTGACCCTACCGCCTTCGTAGTATGTAGCAAACGCTTCCATAAACTTTGGCATGTCAGCAAGTCCTACCTTTTCCATGCCAGCCGCGAAAATGTCCGCTGTGGTATCATCCATACCTACAGTGAAGCGTTCAAAAATCTCTGCCCTGGCACTCTGACGTGCCTCTTTCTGGATGCTCTGTTTCTGGACAGCACGAATTACAGCCTCATGTTCAGCCAAAACTTTCATTGTCTCAGCATTCGTAGCAGGCAATCTCATTTTCAGTTCCCGCATCAAAACCTTCCGTGCAGGAATATTTTCCACAGATGCTACCCGCAAATCCTCAACTGTAGCAGTGCCCGTCTTAATCCTAGCAATAGACTCCGCCTGTACCGCAGCTGTTTCAGGATCAGCATGGAAAACATTGACAAGATTTTGTTCAATCCGACTTGCGTTATTGTCTACACGAAGAGCGACCACATTTTGAAGATTACGACCATACACCTCATTTACAAAACCTTTCTTCGGAAGATAACCGTCAATATCTCCGGCTTTTTCCGCCACCATGCGTTGTTCCTTCTCTGCGGCTTCCTGCATCTCAAACATGGTTCGATTTGTTTCATACTCCTCTGCTACAGTTTTCTGTACCAGATCGTCAATCTGCGCGTCTAAGACTTCCTTTCCGCTTTCCTGCTGGGACTCCAGCGTCTGCGCAAACTTATATGCATCACTTTCCTCATTCTGCGCCTTTGCCGCCTGAATCGCCTGCGTCTTTTCCTGCGGCGTGTACGGCTCGCTGGACTTTGCGTCACTGTTCTTAACAGTGTTTACCATAGCACTACCACCGCCTATCACACCGGACATCGCAGCGCCCATACCAAAATCACGGGCAACATTTTGCCAATATTCTTTTGTTCCATACTGTTTCAGTGCATCCTTATCATAGGAACGTTCATACAGAGGTTGCGCAAAGTCAGCAAGTGCTTCTTCGGAACCTTCTTCAAGCATACCAGCTCCCGCTTTTACTGTAGTCTTCACCGCCTTATACACCGCATTCTTCGGCAGACCAGTCTTTACCAATTTTTGGGTAACAGCGTCCGCAATCTTAAATGATGCTTTCTCAGCAAGATTATCTGCAATACCCTTACCCGCTGTTTTCTTGAAAGCCTGGAAAGGTGAGAATAGCTTTTCAGTTGCTGCTTCCACACTTCCGGCAGCAAGGCCAGCGAAAGCCTGCTGTCCTTTCGTTGCACCGGCTTCTCTGGCAGTCATAGACGCATCGCCAAAAGAGCGAACGAACATGAAAGGGATTGCCCCGCCACCAGTTACCGCGCCAAGAGCCGCGTCACTGCCCCACATCAACATCTGAGAAGATAGGTCGACCCCAAATCTGCCTAGCGCCCCCATGCCTTCTTTTGCTTTTTCTAAGTCCTCTGTACCAGACTGTCTCAGCGCACTTGCCTTTGTTTGCAGTTCCTTTGCAGAAGCATCAGCAGAAGCCTGAATCTTTTGGTACTGCTTCTCAACCTTCGCCTCGTCCTGTTTGGCTTTCTGACGATACGCCGTAATTTCAGCCGGCGTTTTCCCGACAAAGCGCCGGTCATTGGTACCATGCTGCCTATTAGACTGCACATGCATTTCCTTACGAATTCTGCCCTTCGACGGAGCAGCGTACATCATAGACGCCGCATTCATGTACTGACTTCCAAGCTGTTTCCCGGTGCCCTTTACAATGTTGCCAATTCTTTCACCAGCCTCTTTATTTCCTTTATTTTCATAAACACCTCTGCCGCCTTTACGAACTTCCTTTTGCTGACTTCTTCTTTTAGCGTTATCAGTGCGGAACTTTCCGGTCTTTTCGTCAATCTGACTGTTCTTCGGTGTGTTTGGTTGTGCCTTTTTACCTATCTCCAGCGCAGTTTTCGCAGCAGATGCGCCAGCTTTTGCACCGGCTGCTACTGCGGATTTCGATTTTATCTGCTTGTAATTTGATGAAGTGACGCTTTCTACGTCAGATGCGCCATGTTTCATACTGAGTGGCTGACCAGCAGAATTAATTTTCTGGTTCGGATTATTTTTATTCCATTTATCCCTATTCGCTTCATGCTTTTTTCGCACGTATTCCTTTTCTTTTTCAGGATCTACTTTATATTTTCTCGCCATAACCTCTCCTTATAGCTGTTCCCTTAACGTGTAATATCCATCTTTCGTGATATTGCCGGCATTATATTCCTTCGCCAGCGTATCCATCCAATTGTCAACGACCTTTTGGTATTGCTTCTTCGGCAAAGCACTGTTTTGCATTAAGCTCTTTGCTATCCTCGTTGATAAATCCTTTTCGGCTTTGTTCATTTTTTCATAAGATTTCGTTTTATAATTTGGCTTGCTACTGCCCGAGTTCCCAGAACTCCCGCCTGAGCTTCCCCCAGAAGACCCTCTGGCATTTAAAGCAGCATATTTATATGCCATGTCTGCATCTTTGTACTTCTGATCACTGGTCTTTGTGCCAACCTTAACTCCAAAATATTTAGCTACTTCCTTCGTTGCATATCCAAGGGTTGTCCAACTGTTCAACATCTTCGTATACTCAAACTCATCCTTCTGCATCTTCTGGTTGAACTTCTGCGCCTGCTTATTCAGTTCATAATTCTTCACATCAAGATCATATGTCTTGTCGAACTGCGCATCCGCAACCTTATCACGCTCCTGCTGATAGCCAAAATCACGCTCATCAATATAGTTCTGATAATCAAAGTTCTGATCGTATTCAAATTTACTGCGATTATAATCTCTATCAGAAGACCATCTGCCATACGCACTGTCATCAAGTGCCTGCAGCGCTCCCAGCGCATTCAGATTATAATTTCTCTCATTGTTATATTTCTCGTAAGCCAACGCCTCAAGTTCCGGAATCTTATCCGTCAGCGCCTGGTTATATTCATTTTGCGCCTGTGCCGCTGCACTTGTCGCGTAAGAAGATGCCAAACCTCCCGTGTTAATTGCAACATCAGACAAGGTATTTTGCCTTGCCGCATCCCCCAGCCGTTTGTACTGGGTTGCATATGCCTGATAAGCCTGATCCGTCATCGGATTATATGTAAACTTCTCTCCGCTAGCTACTTTATTCACAAGCCCGGAAATAGTATCCTGATACGCCGACTGATACGCTCCAGACTCTTGATACTCTTTCTTTTCGTATGCCATAAAACTCCCTCCTCATGGTTTTCTATATCATCTCACATTCTTAAAAAAAATTCGCCTACCTACCACAAAGGAGCAAGATTACTCCTGCTCCCTCTGTGATAAACGCTCTTCAATGTTCTGCAGCTCTCTGTTCACCTGTGCCTCGAGTTGCTCCAGAATCTGATTCATTTCTCTTTTCATCGCCTCCGCGTCCTCACTTTTCACGCGCTGCACCTGAATCATTTAATACCACTCCCTTGCCTGCAGAGCCGCACAATTGACGCAATCTTCGTTCTGCCCTTGCCGTCCAGTCGAAGCCTGAACTTGTCACATCGCCGCGGTACAATCGGCAGATACATAAATCTGCGCTTGTCCGTATAAAGATGGCTAACAAGTTCCCACGGACCATCATCAACAGAAAGCAAAACCGACAGTTCTGCCTGATCCTCCATCTCAAAACGCATTTGAATCTTGGAGTAAATCTTGTTATTTTCCAAATACTCATCATATTCCCCAAAGGTCGCTGACCACAATATTGGTGT
>CANBFZ010000033.1 GCA_947367725.1 uncultured Eubacterium sp. | reverse complement strand
GCCATAGGGGACAGGTGCAAACAGAAGAAGCAGCGTCAGCCCCGTCAGTAAAAAATGCGGCAGAAGCGTTCCAATGCAGCCACAGATTCTCTTTTCCCAGATTCCCTTGTTCTCTAAAGTCTCCATTGCCAATCCTTCCTTTGTTTGTTTACAAGTCTATCATAATACATAGTTCTTAAAGAAACACCGAAAGAACTTTTAATCTTTTCTTAAAAAAATCTTAACATCCTTCATAAAGTCTTACGGTTCGACTAGAAATTCCAATAAATATGATACCCCCCCCCCGCCATATTTTTGTCAAGAGGGACATGCAAACCACAATGAGTTGTGGTAGTTCTCCATGTCCTTGTCTGCTTTTATAAATAAAGTAATTACTTCGGCATCCATCCCGTTTAGTGTGGCAATTATGGTATCTTGCAGTGCCCCGCATAAAAAATCCCATCGCTACGCGTCTACCAAAAAAGAGAAGATACACATCTCCTCTTTTCCTCTGTTGTTTCTATTCTGCAATATACCATACCCTTGACAGATTCGTCTGCAGTATGCTATATTGTTATTAACAAGGAAATGCCGCTTGTGGTAAGGCGGCTCAGTCAAACAAAAATTCTTATGAAGCCGTCAAACAATCACGTTTGGCGGTTTTGCTTTACTTATGCCCTTTTAACAAGGTTGCAAAGGCTACGAGTACTAACGTAAACTGAAACAATTCAGATATCGTTATGTAATGCATACCATCACCCCCTTCTCGAGAGTGACCAAACCGCCGAACGGCATTTATCCCTGGTATATCAATCCTCTCTCCTGCTGTTTGCAGAAGCCAGGTGATTCCCTCTGTGATATATCTATATAGTACAGAACATTTGTTCCCACGTCAAGCCTATTCCTGATATGATTTCTGTGAAATCTGTCTCGGAAAAAATCTTATTTTAATTCATTTTAACCTGTTTATTTCTTCCTATTTTTTTGTGGCGCCCGATCTGCGCTTTGTATTCATCCCATTTCCCTGCAGCAAAAATATGGCACTATTCTTGCAAACTATATAAATAGTACAGTTTTCCAGGTAGAGAAAGGATATGCAGAACATGTACGATACCATCATCAAAAATGTCCGCATCATTGATGGCACCGCAGCGCCTTGGCAGCGCGGCAGTGTCGCCATAAAAGACGGACGCATTCATAAAGTCGGCGCCATTCCCAACGCCGAAGCAAACGAGATCGTCGATGGCGAAGACCTATATCTGGCACCCGGGTTCATCGATCTCCACTCTCACAGCGACACTTCCCTACAAAAATACCCGCTGGCAGAAAGTAGGATTCTTCAGGGGATCACCACAGAAATCGGCGGCAACTGCGGGATGTCCGTAGCGCCAGTTAGTACCGATGCGGAAAAGAAAAAACAGCTGCAGGACTATATCGGCGATTTAACCTACAACTGGGAAACCATCGGCGAATATCTGCATTTACTGGAAGCACAAAAACTAAGCGTCAACTTCGGCACTGCAGTCGGGCATGGCACCATTCGCCTTGCTGCCATGGGCTTTGATGCCCGCAAGCCTACGGAGACAGAACTTGCTGCCATGCGCAGCCTGCTTCGCGGTGCGCTGAGAGACGGCGCCTTCTTTCTATCCAGCGGATTGATTTATCCACCTGGCTGTTACGCTGACACAGACGAACTTGCTGCTTTAGCAGAAGAACTGGTGCCCTTTGGCGCTTTCTATGCAACCCATATGCGAGATGAAGGCGACCACCTAGTAGAAGCGCTTTCCGAGGCACTAGAAATTGCAAAGCGCTCTGGCGCACCCCTGCAAGTCTCTCATCACAAATGTACACGAAAAACTGGCTGGCAGGTCAGCTGCAAAACAACCATTGCTATGATTGACCGCGCCAGAAGAGAGGGCATGGATGTGCAGGCAGACCAGTACCCGTACAGCGCTTCCGCAACTTCGCTGGACAGCAACGTTTCCCTATGGGCGTTTGACGGCGGCATGGAGGCACTGTTCCATCGGCTTTCTGATCCAATCACCAGAGAACAGCTGAAACAAGAAGCCAAAGAAAGTCACGCAGGCAGATGGGGTGATATTTATGTTTCCTATGTCGCCAGCGAAAAAAATGCCTGGACTGTAGGCAAAAATATAGAGGAAATCGCAAAACACCGCGGCGTTACCCCGGAGGATGCCTGTTTTGATCTCATCTTAGAAGAGCGAGGCAGAGTCAACGAAGTCAACTATGGCATGTGTGAAGAGGACATCGAGTATATTATGAAACAGCCTTACGTCATGATCGGCTCTGATGGAGAAGCTGCTTCTATAACATATCCAGGACAGCCGCACCCGCGCTGGTACGGCACATTTCCGAGAGTTCTGACAAAATACTGCAAAGAACGGAAACTGTTTCCACTGGAAACAGCAATTTTCAAAATGACAGGTCTGCCGGCTAGCCGCCTTGGTCTTTCCGACAGAGGGCTGATCAAAGAAGGCATGTATGCAGATTTAGTCCTATTCAACTTTGATGAAATCGAAGACACGCCGACTTTTCATGCGCCTAAAAAAGCCTGCAAAGGCATTCGCCGCGTCTACGTAAACGGCGTGCTGACCGCAAAAGACGGCATCCATACTGGAGCGAAAGCAGGCGCAATTTTGCGAAAAGGAGTCCAGCAATGATGAAACATAAAATTTTGACAGAACTTGCCGCCATGCCTGGAAAAACAGGATTCTATTATCGTAACCTGGTCACCGGTGAAACCTATGGCTTTCGCGAAAAAGAAGCCTTTTTACCTGCCAGCATTGTCAAACTGCCCCTGATGGCAGCAATCCTTTTGCTGCGCAGGCAAGGAAAGGCCGATTTCCGCGAAGAAATTACCATCTGCGAAAAACAGAAAGTACCTGGCTGCGGCGCCGTGCAGCACATGACCGGCGATGTAACCTTAGATGTGGAAACCCTGGGCAAGCTGATGATTACGTTAAGTGATAACACAGCGACCAACGCTCTGCTGCGGCACTACGGGGTTCCAACAATTCGTGAAGCATTTTTGGAACTGGGTATGATCGGCACGCAGTTCAACCGGGAATTCTGGGATCTGGAACGAGAAGCCAGAGGCATCAATAATTACTTCGTGCCAGAAGAAATCGGCATGCTGTTAGAAAAGATGTACCAACGAACGCTGGTGGATGAAGCTTCCTCTATCTGGCTGGAAGAAGTACTCCGGCAGCAGCAGATCAATCACAAGATGGGTGGTCATCTGATGATGGATTATCCCATCGCCCACAAAACCGGCGATGAAGAGGATAAAGCCCACGATGTGGGAATTGTCTATGCAGGACAGCCGTTTATCGTATGTTTCGCGTCCAACGCCATCGATGTACCCATGTTTGAAGATTTCATCCGCCGCACGACAAAGGCGCTGGTGGAAGAAGCGGATCATGCTGCAAAAAATATAAATAGAACGAGACACCAAGACTAAAAATCTTTTCATTTTCATTCGCAAAACGGGCAGACCCGGTGCAAAGAATATCTCATGCACAGGGTCTGCCCGTTTTGCTATACACGATCCCAAGCAGGCTCGTCTCTTGCCAGCAAAAAAAGAACGCCGCAAAACAGTTCTGCACCTAAGGTACGAAACTGCTTGGCAGCATTCTTTTCGGTTAAGAAAAATGTATATTACTGAAATGTAAATTGCTGATTCTTATACGCCTGTCATAAACATTCTTGCAATGGCAAGCTCTTCCGGCGTTTTTGCTGTAATTTCCACCGTATGGGAATCCAGCAGTTTTGCACCTGGATACCAGGCGGCATGTCTGGCTTTCTGATGTGCTTTAAAGTTGATTTCCATATGATATGCCTCTGCCAGCGGATTTGGCTGATGTTTCGCAGAAAGTGCATTTCTAACACCATTTTCAATCCTTGCGATAGCCTCTTCGGGATGGATATTCCATGTGGCGTTGCCAATCCCCTCCTTGACCGCAACAGTTTCTATCGATGGATAAAGGCGTTGCGCATCTTCACAAATGCCCTTGTCACCAGACAGGAACATTGACGGCACACCCAGCGCATCTGCCAGCATTGCATTGAGAGAAAATTCCGATGCAAGTTCTCCATTCACTTTCACCCAATGGAACAAATCGTCCTCAATGGTATGGGTCAACGGACTGGCATTGGTACCTGCTTTCGCATGATATCCAATATAAATCACACCGGCATAGCTTTCATCCAGGCCTGCCATCATCGCAAAAGGATGGGTCATCCAGCCTCGAATCAGCTGCGTACCCTTCGGCAAAAGAGCTGCATCAATATTCAGCGCATTCTCGTGTCCATCTTTTACCACCACTTCATAGCCAGCAGCGAGCGCCGCTCTGCAAGCGGCAGCTGTCTCAAGGCTCATCTGTCTTCTGGCGTCCTCATAACCCTGCCCGCCGTAACGTGTTTCACACCAGCCTGTAACTGTGGTAATTCCCTCAATATCTGCACTAATAAAAATCTTCATTCTGTTGCACCCTCACATTAGATAAATTCTCGCAGCCCATATAACACTTTATTTCGAATTCCTTTTGTCGTCTCCGCATGGTAAAGAGAACTGATGACTGCTTCTTCCACAACTTCTGCTGTTGCGTCAAAGAGTTTATCCATGGCATTATCATGGAACATCTTTGTGGCAAGCACATCTTCCTTACTGTAGTGTGGAACAATATTTCCGTTGGAAAACGCAATGGCAATATCTCCACTGCCATTTCCCAGGAAAGAACCCACTCTGGCAAGACCGACCGTCGCCCGCTTTGCAACGCGCTTTAACTGCCGATCACTCAGCGGAATATCTGTTGCAAGTACAATGATCACTGAGCCCTTTTCCGGCTTTTCTTCCTTCGGAAGGGCAGTTTCAATCCGCTTTCCATCAATGCGCAAATTGCCCAGCACACCAAAGTTAGACATCACAATTGCGCCCAGTGTGTATTCTTTTTCATTACAAGTAATCATTCTCGATGCAGAACCGATGCCGCCTTTCAGACCCATGCAGCACATACCCGTACCGCCGCCTACACCACCTTCTGCAAACGTTTCATCTGCAGCGGAAAGCGCTTGCAATACATGTTCTTCTTTGACATGCATACCGCGAATATCGTTCAGTTCCCCATCGTTGCACTCGGTTACTACACAGTTGACAGTGCCTGTAGACACTCCAATATCCTCATTCTGTGCAAGCATATATTGAATTAATCCATTCAATCCTGCGCCCACACTCAGTGTATTGGTCATCAAAATGGGTGTTTCAATGGTGCCCAGTTCTTCTATCTGCACGAGACCGGCACTCTTTCCAAATCCATTGATGACACAGGCGCCGGCAGCAACCTTTTCTTGAAATAGGTTTCCCTCATGAGGCAGGATTGCCGTAACCCCGGTATGTATAAATTTCTCTTCGTCTTTCAGCGTAACATGCCCAACTTTTACGCCGGGAACATCACTGATCAAGTTCCGCTTTCCCTTTGGGAACTTGTTTTGCAAATCTACTTTGCAATCCTTTGGCAAGCCCATACTTTGCCCTCCTCTATCTTTTTATGCGTTCTTTTACAAACCATACTCAACTCATATTGCAATTTTTATGCCAACTGACAACTCACCGAATGGCTTGTAAAAGCACACTACTGCGGCGATTCGCCGATTTGCATTTTGGTACTATCTTGTTTCATCTTGTTTTAACTTGTTATTTCTATTATTCGGCAAAATCCCTCTTGAAAAGAGAGACCGCACGCCAAGCGGTCTCTCTCCCCTTGTGTTCATCACAATTCGTCAGCAGTTTTTCTGCAGTTTATGCAGGATTAAAATGCCAGGTCGTTCAGTGGAACAGATCCGTCAGCCAATACGTTGAAGCCCTTCAGGTCTTTGGTCATCGCAGTGAAGGAAAGTTCCGCATACATTGGGATCATGTTTACATTTTCAAACAGGTACATCTGAATATCGCCAACCATCTTGGTTCTTTCTTCACCATCTGTTTCATGGGCAGCTTTTTCTACCATATCGTAGTATTCATCTGTATTGCTTGGTGCATTCTTGTCATAGTGGCAAGCATTGAGTACCAGCATCGGTTCTGCCCAGGACAGCCATTCGATACCAGCATCATACTTATCTGCACTGATGTTTTCATATACATAGTTCCAGTCAATTGCTTCGATGTTCATCTTGAAGCCTACCTGCTTGAGCTGTTCTGCCATTGCTTCCGGAATCGTGGTAGCGTCAGTCCATGCATACCATGTGAACTCTAATTTCTTTCCGTCCTTTTCACGGATGCCATCTTTACCAACTTTCCAGCCAGCTTCATCTAACAGTTTCTTTGCCTGATCCGGATTGTTTGCCAGATTCTTCTCAAAGTAATCTTTCGCATCCTGGCTGAAGTTCTGCACTGTATCATAGATCATAGAATAAGCTGGCGCAATCAGACCGTCAACCGCTTCTGCCAGACCGTCTCTGTCGATTGCCAGTGCCAATGCTTTACGTACGTTGATATCAGCGAATACATCGTGATCTGTATTCATTTCAAAGTAAGTAATGTTCGGGTAAGTTGTATCAGCCATTTTGATACTTTCATCGTCTTTCAATTCCAGATACTGGTCGCTGCCTACAGACATCAGAATATCTACATTGCCAGCTTTCAAATCTTCTGTCTGGGTAAAGTCTTCTACATTAAATCTTACCTTTACCGTTTCAAATTTACCAGCGCCTTTGTTTTCAACCAGCGGATTTGCACATTTGAAGCCTTCATTTCTAACAAGGTTCACTTCGGAACCGGATACATATCCGTCTTCAGCCAGTGCATACATGCCGTAAGGATGACATTCCCACATCAGTTCTTCATCTGACATGTTATCCAGTTCATCTTTATCAATTACAATTACAAAACCTGCACACAGGTAATACAGCATGTCGGAACGGAATTCAGACATATGCAGTGTAACAGTTCTGCCTTCAAAATCCATGGATTCGATATTCTTGTAACCATCATTATACGGGCTGACTTTCTGTCCATGTTCGATGGATGCAATAACGTCTTCTGGCTCTACCTGTTCTCCAGTGGAATAGTACATTCCCTCTGGTACATTGAAAGTTGCAGTCTTACCGTCTTCACTTACTTTCCAGTCGGTACATACGTTGTCAACCACGTCACCTTTCTCTGCATCCCACTGGAACAAACCGGTGGAGTTCAGACCCTGTCCGCCTGCAGTGCTGTCCAGCTGGTATGTATCCAGACCATACCATTCACCGTCGATAATCGTCAGATTTGTCTTTGCGGAAGGTTCATCTCCGCCGTCGCCACCGCCGCAAGCGGTCATGCTGAATACAAATACAGCAATCAAGCTCAATACCAATAATTTCTTTTTCATGTTGTCCTCCTCTTTTCATTGGGTTAGGATGCCCTCAATGCATCGACCGCTTGAGGGCGATTTATTGCAATCTATATTACAATCGTTTTTATATCCTGGATTCATCCAGGGGATGGAAGCATGCAACCTGATGTCCCGGTGCTACCATTTTATCTTCCGGCATGGTAGTCTTACATTCTTCTGTTGCATATTTACATCTATCGCAGAATCTGCATCCTGCACCGATATTGATTAAGCTGCCCGGATCGCCGCCCATGACTTCTTTCTTTCGGCTTCTGAGATTCGGGTCTAAGATCGGTGCTGCATTGAGAAGACCCCTGGTGTAAGGGTGTTTCGCATGCTCTGCAATTTCTAAGGTCGGTCCAAATTCTACCAAACGTCCCAGGTACATCACCGCAATCTTATCACTGATATATTTGATGACATTCAAATCATGGGTAATCACCAGATACGTCAGATTCAGTTCTTCCTGCAGGTCAAGCAGCAGATTGAGAATCTGCGCCTGTACCGATACGTCCAGGGCACTGGTTGGCTCATCCAAGATCATGACTTTCGGATTCAGTGCCAATGCTCTTGCAATGGCAATTCTCTGCAGCTGTCCGCCGGATAGCTGATGGGGGAAACTGTCCAGATATCTTTGATCCATCTTAACCATTTCCAGCACTTCTTTGGCCTTCTGCTTTGCTTCCGCTCTCGGCACGCCGTGAATCATCATCGGACGCATAATAGAGCTTTCTACCGTCTGTCTCGGGTTCAAATTGGACGCAGGATCTTGAAATACAACCGCAATTTCACTACGCAGCTGTTTCATCTGCGCTTTGCTGGCATTGGCAAGATCAATTCCGTTGATAGAAATATTTCCGCCGGTCATCTTCGTCAGATTCAGAATAACCCGCGCCAGCGTTGTCTTTCCGCTGCCCGATTCTCCAACCAAGCCGACAATTTCGCCCTCGCCGATTTCCAGAGAAATATCATCTACTGCCTTTACATAGGTCGTTGTCTTTTTGATCAGGCCTTTAGAAATGGAAAAGTATTTTTTCAGGCCATCCAGTTTAATCATCACTTTTTGTTCCATACTACTTTTCTTCCTTTCCAGCCAAATGACAGCGGCAGAAATGACTTTCACTTACATAGTGCGTCGGCGGTGCTTCTTTGAAGCAAACCTCCGCAGCAAATGGACACCGGTTTGCAAAACGGCATTCCGGTTTCTTCGCAGTGATCCGAGGGACAGAACCGGAAATGGTCTGTAAGCGACCTTCTGCTTTTGTTTTGCTAGGCAGCGCCTGCATCAGAAGTCGCGTATACGGATGGGTCGGGTTGGCAAAGATTTCAAAGACGTCTCCGCTTTCTACCATCTCTCCTGCATACATGATACCGATTTTATCTGCAATTTCTGCAACCAGACCAAAGTTATGTGTGATCAACATAATTGCAGTATTATATTTTTCCTTGAGTTCTTTCATGATTTCCAGAATCTGCGCTTCGATGGTAACATCCAGCGCTGTCGTCGGTTCGTCTGCAATGAGCAGTTCCGGATTTCTGGATAACATCATCGCAATCATGACACGCTGCCGCATGCCGCCAGACAATTCATGGGGAAAACTCTTCACACGTTCTTCTGCATCCGGCATCTTTACATCTTTAAACAGCTTTGTAACGCGGTTCCAGGCTTCTACCTTATCTACTTTATCCAGCTGAATGGCTTCTGCAATCTGTCCACCTACGGTATATACCGGATTCAGGGAATCCAGCGGATTCTGGAAAATCATACCGATTTCTTTGCCGCGAATTGCCTCCATCTCCTGTTGCGTGCAGGTGCGCAGGTCCTTGCCTTTAAAGATGATTTTTCCGTGCATCTCTTCATTGCCGCCCGGCAGCAAGTTCATAATGCTGTGCGCAACGGTAGATTTACCGCAGCCGGACTCTCCGACAACAGCAAACACTTCCCCTTTATTCACAGTAAAATTTACATCATTGACAGCAGAAAGGTATCCATCCTTTACTTTGTAGTCGATGGACAAATGTTCAAGTCTTAATAATTCTTCACGCATTTCCATGCTCCTTTCTTACTGTGACTTCATATGCGGGTCGAGCAGGTCTCTAAGACCTTCCCCCAGCAGGTTAAATCCAAACGTGGTATAGACTAACGCAATACCAGGATATAAGCTGAGCCAAGGCGCTCTGGTAATAGATTTGATACCATCAGAAATCGCAAGTCCCCAATCTGGTGACGGCGGCTGTGAACCCAGTCCCAGGAAGGACAGCGTCGTCGTTGACATAATTGTACCCGGCAAATTCAGAGATACCAAAACGATCAACGATGGCACTACGTTTGGCAAAATATATCTGAGCATCAGTGCTGCATTGCTCTCACCGAAGGCTTTCCCAGTTTCTACAAACGCCATGTTTCTCAGAGACAATGTTTTGGCTCGTACTGCACGGGCATAGCTTGCCCACGCAACCAAAGAGATTGCGATAATCGTATTGGTCAGACCTTTTCCGATCAGTGTTACCACTGCCAGCGCCAAAATCGTACCTGGAATACACCAGGTCAAATCAGTCAGGAAGGACAGAATTCTGTCGACCCATTTTCCGAAGAAACCGCAGGCAAGACCAACCACAACCCCAATGATCAGCTGAATACTGCCGCCCAGGAACGCAACCCAAAGCGCAAGTCTGCTTCCGTAAATAACGCGGGAAAACAAGTCTCTTCCCAAAGCGTCTGTACCAAACCAGCACTTCGCATTTGGCGCCTCATAACGACCTCCCACACCGTGTTCGTTCACACCATACGGTGCAATCACATCTGCAAAGAGTGCAATGATGATGAGGGACGTCAATACGAACAAACCGATCATGAAATTTTTATTTTTCCAGCACTCATAGAGCCTTTCTTTCCATTTCTTGTTCATCTTAGTTGTCACCTCCACTCAAGGATAGTCTGATTCTCGGATCCAGGAATCCCATGATGATGTCGCTGAGCAGATTACAGATGACTGTTAAAATGGCAATCAAAAGCAGCACTGCCTGTACCACCGGCATATCCTGTACGATAATCGAGTTGAGCAGAAGATTTCCCATCCCTGGAAGGCCGAAAATCTTTTCGATGATAACAGCACCTGAAATCAGCCATGGAATTGACATGAACACCAGTGTTGTAACCAGAATCAGGGAATTTCTAAGTACATGCTTAATCAAAACGGTTCTCTTTGGAAGTCCTTTTGCATAAGCTGTGGTTACGTATTTCTCGTTAAATACTTCCAACACCT